>JBJTWF010000122.1:0-3980 GCA_046081565.1 Flavobacteriales bacterium
CTTACTAGACCCGCAAGGGAAGGCTGTAACTAAAGCCATGGCTACCATAGGTCTACATGAAATTGAGGGCGTACGGATTGGGCGACACATCCGTCTATTTATAGATGCTAACGATGAAACTTCGGCAAAAGCGAAGGTAGACGAAGCGTGCAAAAAAATGCTTTCCAACGCTATAATGGAATCTTACTCGTTCACGGTACAAAGGGTAACCGAATAAACCGCGTCAATAACCGATTTACATCTGCCCACTTGAGTTCCCCACATGATTAAGCGCATCACTGAATGCACAGGCATGGATTCATAATTCTTTGGATCCAAGGTTTCTTTATTTTTTTTTTAAATACCTTTGTATTGTTAAACTTTGTACTATGTCGGAAAATAAGTCTAATTCCTACACCCTTTTGCTCTATGTCATCATTGGGGCCCTACTTCTCGCCTTGGGAGGAATGAGTTACCTGTGGCTAAACATGCGAACAGACAACTATGATGAGAAGGTAAAGAACCTAAAAGCCCAAAATCAACTTAAGAAAGAAAATGCTCAATTAAAATCCGAGCTGAACGGCATCAATGATATGTTAAAAGGCCATTTGGGTGGCATTTCAACGGACCTAACTTCTGACCTAACCAAAATGCTCGAGACCTATGATCAACTGATTCAAATGGATGCAAGCAAATCGGATAGTTTGAATTTACAAAAAAACCGTATTAATGATTTGCTAGGACGACTTAAAAACCTAAACAACAGCGACAACTTTTCTGCCCAGGAGTTATTGAAAATAAAGAAAGAAAACGATGCCCTTCGAAATATCATGAAAGGATATGTGGAGCAAATTGATAAATTAAATACGCTAAACGTAAAATTAACTTTTGAGCGAGACTCCACCCAAGTTGTCTTAAATGCCACTTCAACGGAACGAGATAGCTACAAAAAGGAGGCAGCAGAAAAAACGGAGCAATTGATGAAGGGTGCGAAATTACAAACCTATGGTATTCGATCAGAGGCCTTACGCATGAAACTGAATAACACCACCGAGCCTACAGAAAAAGCAAAAAATGTTTACCAGGTTAAATCGAGCTTTACCTTATTGGGTAATCAATTAGCAAGCGGAGGAAAGAAAACACTTTACATGCAGGTGATAAGCCCAAGCGGATCCATTCTTCAAAACAAGGGCACGAATGTATTCACGAACGAATTGGGCGAACAACCCTTTTCGGACAAACGAGATATAGATTACGCCAATCAATCGATTGATGTTAGCATCTTCTTTGAACCCATGGCAAATACCATGAGTAAAGGAAATTACAAGGTGAAAATATTTTGTGACGGCGTAACCGTGGCAACCGATTCATTTACCCTGAAATAAAATGGAACAGGGCCACGTAGAAATTCAAACGTCAGAAGGCATTGGAACCGTCACGTTTGGACATCCTCAAAGCAATTCACTTCCTGAAGACCTGCTACGCTCGCTCGCTGATGCGATTTCCACCTTGGACAACGATGAGCACGTTCGTGTTATCGTATTACAATCGTTTGGCGAAAAAACCTTTTGTGCAGGTGCCAGCTTCGATGAACTTGTGGCAATATCAGACAAAACCTCGGGATTAGCGTTTTTTTCAGGCTTTGCCATGGTTATCAATGCCTGCAGAAAGTCCAAGAAATTAATTATTGGGAGAATCCAAGGTAAAGCGGTTGGCGGCGGTGTCGGACTTGCGGCATCGGTAGACTATTGTTTTGCTACCGCCACGGCTTCAGTAAAATTATCTGAATTAGCCGTAGGCATTGGACCTTTTGTGGTTGGACCCGCGGTTCAACGAAAAATCGGATTGTCGGGGATGAGCGAATTAGCGATCCAAGCGACCGAATGGCGCAGTGCAGCATGGGCAAAACAAAAAGGGCTGTACAATGAGGTATATGACACCACAGAAGCGATGGATGAGGCAATCAATATCCTTGCTGCTCGCTTAGCTACGTCAAACCCTGAAGCCATGAAGGAATTAAAAAACATATTTTGGGAAGGAACCGAACATTGGGACCAGCACCTTATGGACAGGGCTGGAATTTCAGGCCGCTTAGTTCTGAGTTCTTTTACGCGATCTGCGATTCAATCCTTCAAATCGAAATAAGCCTGTGTTTTTTGCAATTCCGTTTGCATTATTAAAACATTCCCGTTATCTTTGCACCCCCATAAAGATGGGTTTAATTCATTAAAACGAATATTGTGGATACGTTAAGTTATAGAACTATTTCTGGAAATATAGCTACGGCCAATAAAAAGTGGTTTGTAGTAGACGCAGAGGGACAACATGTTGGTCGATTAGCCAGTGTGGTGGCCAAAGTAATTCGAGGCAAATACAAAACTTGTTATACTCCCCACGCCGATTGCGGTGATAATGTTATAGTAATTAACGCAGAAAAGGTGGCTTTTTCCGGTACCAAATTAATGGACAAAGAATATGTTCGCTTTTCTGGTTATCCTGGGGGTCAACGGTTTACTTCCGCGGAGGAAATGTTAAAAAAACATCCAGAGCGTTTGATTGAGAAGGCTGTTAAGGGTATGCTTCCTAAAAATGCTTTGGGTCGTAAATTATATACTAACCTTAAAGTGTATAAAGGATCGGCGCACAACCATGAAGCGCAACAACCCGAATCATTGAATATTGATACCTTAGTATAAGCATATGGAAATCACTAACGCATTAGGAAGACGTAAAACCGCTGTAGCACGAGTCTACCTTACCAAAGGAAAAGGAGAAATAACGATTAATAATCGTCCGGTTTCTGAATTCTTCCCTACAAACGTATTATTGGCCAAGATAAATCAACCATTCGAACTTACGAGTACGGTGGGTCAATTCAACGTGAAGGCTACGGTTAATGGTGGAGGTGTCAATGGTCAGGCTGAAGCTGTTCGTTTGGGTATTTCCCGAGCGTTGGTAGAAATTGCTGAAGACAATAAGCCCTTGTTGCGCGCAGACGGTTTACTTACCAGAGATCCTCGAATGGTCGAGCGTAAGAAGTCAGGTCAACCGAAAGCAAGAAAGAAATTCCAGTTCTCGAAACGTTAATTAGAACTTGGAGGTTTAGTATCCAAATTGCGGAGCACCTTATGTATAAATACCCTTCGCAATTGATTACAATAATAGGAACGTAAACAATAACATATGTCAAAATTAAAATTTGAAACGCTTTTAGAGGCAGGAGTTCATTTCGGACACCTTAAAAGAAAATGGAATCCAGCGATGGCTCCTTATATTTTCGAGGAGAAAAAAGGAATCCACATCATCGACTTAAACAAGACCATTGTTCACATCGAGCAGGCAGCGGCTGCCATGAAGCAGATTGCTAAGTCCGGGAAGAAGATTTTATTTGTAGCAACCAAAAAGCAAGCGAAGGAAATTGTGGCACAGCGCGTCGCAAACGTTAACATGCCCTATGTAACTGAACGTTGGTCTGGAGGGATGTTGACAAACTTTCAAACGACTCGTAAATCAATACGAAAAATGTCGGTAATTGACAAAATGAAATCGGATGGTAGCTGGGATACCTTAAACAAAAGGGAGAAATTATTTAAATCACGTCAGCGAGAAAAACTCGAGAAAACGTTTGGATCGATTGCGGACATGACCCGTCAACCGGCAGCCATTTTTATTGTAGATATTCTCAAAGAGCACATCGCGTTGGCTGAAGCAAAACGATTGAATATTCCAACGTTTGCCATTGTGGATACCAATTCCAACCCTAAAATGGTGGATTTCCCTATTCCTGCAAACGACGATGCAACAAAATCAATAGCCTTAATCCTTGATGTTATTTGTCAAGCCATTCAAGACGGATTAGAAGACCGTAAAAACTTGAAAAACGACATCAATGACGATCAAGAGGATCAAGAGACCGCAGGGGTGGAATCCGCACCTGAAGTGGTAGAAGCTCCCAAAGCGGAAACGGTGAAAGAGGAAGTTCCTGAAACCCAAGAGGAAGC
>JBJTWF010000123.1:0-12749 GCA_046081565.1 Flavobacteriales bacterium
GCAGTCCAATTCATGCCGTCGTTGGCATTATAATTAATCAAGCCCTCTAACGAGAATTGGCTTGCATCGCTTGCTGGTTTCTGAGCCATTAACGACCCTGAAATCACTAATCCTAATCCTAATAATACTTTTTTCATACTGTAAAATTTAAAAGTTTAGTTAAATCTAAGCGGACTGAACGAACCGATTCACCAAAAGGTTTCATTTTATTCACAACTCCCCTGTGTATAAACCAAAATAGCCATGATCCATCTACGTACGTTAATGTCACCCCTTGGATAAAAACGGATGCAAATTAGTATGTAATATACGCTTCGCTTCGCTTCAAGTTAAGGCCTATTCCTTACCTTTGTGAAAAATAAAATTCATGTCAACCCCTGTTCGTGTTCGCTTTGCCCCTTCTCCTACTGGACCTTTACATATGGGTGGGGTAAGAACAGCCCTATATAATTACCTCTTTGCTAAAAAACATAACGGAACTTTTTTAATACGGATTGAAGATACGGATCAAACGCGTTTTGTACCTGGTGCACAGGACTATATTATGGACGCGCTTTCTTGGTGTGGCATTATGCCCTCCGAAGGTCCTGGACTAGGTGGAGCATGCGGTCCGTATGTGCAATCGGAGCGGAAAGCCATGTATCGGCCCTATGCCAAAGAACTAGTTGCGAAGGAAAAAGCCTATTACGCTTTTGATACGGCGGAGGAACTGGAGCTAATGCGTGAACAGGCCAAACAGATGGGTATGCCGAATTGGCAATATAACAGCGTGACCAGGTCATCCATGAAAAACAGCTTGACCTTACCGCAAACCGAGGTGGTAGAACGTCTTGCAAAGGGCGACCCCTACGTCATTCGAATGAAAATGCCGCGTAATCACGACGTACGGTTTCAAGATCTTATCCGAGGTTGGGTGGTGGTTAATACGAATAACCTAGACGATAAAGTACTTTTTAAAAGCGATGGGATGCCTACCTATCACTTAGCCAATGTGGTCGATGACTTCACCATGCACATTTCCCATGTTATTCGTGGTGAGGAATGGCTACCTTCTGCCCCATTACATATCTTATTGTACGAAGCGTTTGAATGGAAAGCTCCTGAATTTGCTCATTTACCGCTTTTACTTAGACCGGATGGAAACGGCAAATTATCCAAGCGAGACGGAGACCGTCTTGGCTTTCCGGTGTTCCCGACGAACTGGACCACTTCCGAGGGGGAATTGTATTCGGGATACCGAGAAAAGGGTTATTTACCTGAGGCCTTCATTAATATGTTGGCCTTGTTGGGTTGGAACCCTGGAACGCCTCAGGAGATTTTTACCTTGGCCGAATTGGTAGAAGCCTTTACGTTAGAACGCGTTTCGAAATCGGGAGCGAAATTCGATCCGGAAAAAACGAAGTGGTTTCAACAAAGCTGGTTGAGAATGCAATCCGATGCGGAGATAGCAAAGGGCTTAAAAGAAATGAACCCTTCCTTGAGCCTTTCCGACAAGCGTTTGGAAACGTTAGTTAGTTTAATGAAAGAGCGCGCCACTTTTGCGGAAGATATCCTGACCGATGGAGCCTATTTCTTGGCTAATCCAAGCGCATTGGATACCGAGACCATTCGTAAAAAATGGAAAGCTGAGACCACCGAATATTTGACCGAATGGATGGTTCGGTTGGAAGGCTTAACTGAATTCACGCCAACCGCAATAGAAACGGCATTCAAATCCTATCTGGAGGAAAAAGGATTAGGCATTGGTGCTGTGTTATTACCCTATCGCTTATCGGTTACCGGAGTGGGGGCTGGTCCGGGCATGTTTGATGTGAGTGCCTTTCTTGGAAAAGAAGAAGTACTGAGCCGAATGAAGCAAAATTTACCCAAAATCTCCGCTATTCTACATGAAGCATAAGATTCACGTTCGAGGAATACGTTGCTATGCCTTCCACGGATGTATGGAAGAGGAAGCACGCATAGGTGGACATTACCGGGTTGATGTAGGTATCACCACGGATTTTACCCAAGCCGCAGCGAGCGATGAATTAATCGATACCGTGGATTATTGCGCAATACAGCAAATCGTTTCAGCGGAAATGGCCATTCGATCGAAGTTAATTGAGCATGTTGGACAACGCATCTATAACCGTATAACCTCCGAATTAAAAGGAATTCTTGAGCTTCACATTGAAATACACAAATTATCCCCCCCGATTGATGGAGATACGCAGGAGGTCTCTATTGTCATTGAAGGGAAAGTCACCTGACGCTAAATGAAAGGGTATATTGACAACCGCTTTTTAAGTTTAAGTATTACTTCTTACCCTTTGCGTGATTAAAAAATTGTTCGTATTATTGAAATAACAACGAATGTGCTTTCATGATTTCCATGAAATCCATGCGGAAAGAACGATGATTAAAACCTAACGAAATGAAAAAATTAATGATGATCGGTGCCTTGGTGATGTTTGCTAACCTTGCCAGTGCACAATACATGTACGATGGTAATGGCAAACGCATAGGACGGGTGGATGGGCAATATTATTACGATGGTTCTGGATCAAGAATCGGTCGGGTTGATGGAGAATACATCTACAGTGGTTCGGGTTCACGCATCGGACGAATCGATGGTCAATACGTGTACAACGGGTCAGGGTCTCGAATTGGACGCATCGATGGAGACTACCTGTACAATGGATCGGGTTCGCGCATCGGGCGATTGGATGGAGATTATCTATACAACGGTTCGGGTTCACGCATCGGTAGGGCTGACGGGTTGCGTCGAATGGAAATCATTTTATTTTTTTACTTCTTTATGTAATTCATTGGCCTCAATTCAGGCGATTAATTTTCCTTCGGATTGGTCATTAAGGCTTCAAAACGTTTATTTATGATGAAAAAAGTCCTTTATCTATGCCTTGGTGCGACCTTACTTTTGGTTGGTTGCAAGAAAAAAAATCAACCCACGCCAGAGCCAACGGCTCGGGAAATTGCTTTGGAGGATTACCAAACCAATTATTTAGGATCTGCCGTTGCGGCGACAGGTTGGACGGGAAATACAACGAACTGCAACGCAGGGAGTTTACCTCAAACCACCCACGATAAAGTGTTGCAGCGTATAAACTATTTTCGACGTATGGTAGGGTTAAATGACAACACGACCTTGGATGCTACCAAATTTCCCATGTACCAAGAAACCGCGTTGATGATGAAGGCTAACAACGCTTTGAGTCATACGCCTCCAAGCACATGGACCTGTTATACCCAGTCTGGTGCGGATGGTGCAGCCACCAGTAATATTGCCTTAGGGTCTGGGGCGACTGATGCAGTTACCTTATTCATAAACGATCCGGGATCAAGCAATACAGCGGTAGGACATCGCAGGTGGATTCTTCATTCGGCCAAAACCCAATTCAGTTATGGTAGCACGAATTCATCGATGGCGCTTGGTGTCATTGGAACGGCTGGAGGCAATACGGAAATACCCGAATTTATTGCCTATCCTCCCAAAGGATATATTCCTCAAACATTAACTTTTCCAAGGTGGTCATTTGGTATACCAGGTGCAAATTTTACGAATGCCACGGTTACGATGACCGGTCCGAGTGGAAGCGTTCCCTTGACTATTGTATCTACCGCAGGAAACTATGGCGATAAAACGATCGTTTGGGAACCTCAAGGCATACTGACCAGCAGTACGAGTGACGTAACCTACACCGTTACGGTAAGCGGAATTACGGGAGCGCCACAGTCAAGTTATACGTATTCTTCTATTATTTTTAAGCCCTAAACCAAGCGGTGTTGATTTTTTTTCCGAATTAGCATGGATACTTTAGCCCGAAAAAAGCACTGGGAAAAAGTTTACAGCGAAAAATCTTTACCTGAGGTAAGTTGGTATCAACCGATTCCCGAACCATCCTTAGGTATCATTTCAGGTCTGAACCTATCGAAGGAATCCGGCTTTATTGATGTTGGCGGAGGGGATAGTTTCTTGGTTGATTTTCTGTTAGAAAAGGGATTTTCGAATCTTTCTGTTTTGGATATTTCTTCGGGAGCGTTGGAGCGGGTAAAGCGACGGTTAGGCGCCTTAAAGGCAAAGGTTCGTTGGATTGAAAGCGATGTATTGTTATTTAACCCATCCGAAAGCTATGGGCTATGGCACGATCGAGCGGCATTCCATTTTTTAACGGATCCTCGAGAGGTAAACCGATACGTTCAGTTGGTTACCAAAGCCATTGCTACAGAAGGGTATTTGATTTTAGCAACGTTTTCAAAAAAAGGACCATTGCGATGCAGCGGAATTGACATTACCCAATACGATGAACAAGAACTAGCGCATTTATTTGAAAACGATTTTGTATTACAAGCGCATACCTATGTGGATCATCCGACCCCGTTCGGTACGCTGCAGCATTTTCTGTTCTGCACCTTTAAGAAGAAAAAAAATCTTAGCCTATGAAGAACCTTATCCTTTTTTTGAGCCTCTTGTTAATTAGCGTAATACCGCACCGAATGGTGGGTCAAACGAACTGTGGAAACTTAAGTATCACGACCATTTATCCTGATAGCCTAACCCAAGGGAATTACTGGATTGGCATCGCTTTTTCAGGTTCGGCAAACCAATTCATTTCGTATCCACATGTTTCGAGTGTTTTGAATTGCCAAGGCGATACCCTGGCTACAGGCAACCTATTTTATTTTGCCCAAATGGGTCAAACGAGCCAAGACTACCCTGTCGGTACGACCAATGCCGTGTGGTGTGAACCGCTCACGATTCAGTTTATTTATGGCGATTCCTTATTAGTAAATGACACATGCTATTTCACGTATGGTTTGGCTAAAACCTTCACAACACATGATGACCATTTGCCTTTGCTATTTCCAAATCCCATAGAAGAGGCGTTTCAGGTTATAGTTCCTTCCGACTATATCGGTGAGTCGTATATCCTAGTAGATGCGTTCGGAACAATATTGGAGCATCAGGTGGTGATAGAAAAAGCCTTTACCATGGAAAGAATGAAGCATCCAGGGGGTGTCTATTACCTTTGCTTTCCCGAAAAAGCTAAAAGGCTACGTGTAGTGTTCCTATAGTTGGCTTGACAGGTTTAACACAAGAATTTTTATATCTTTGCTACGATGGTTTACGGGAAGACTAGCACAGCGATGATTCGGTATTTACTGCTTATTGTAGTAAGCGTTGTCCCTTTTATTTCAGCAGCACGGGCAAACACCAGCCCCGACGCAACGCGTATACAAAACGAAGATAATGCCTCCGAGTGGTTTATCTCAACATCCTTGCATGTTGAAACGCACGTAAGTTTTCCTTCCGACGATGATGTTTTCGAATACGACGATGACGATGACGACGATGATGATAACGATAAGGAAGGAATAGGACGTTGTCTGACAGGGTTTGAACTCCCTGAATGGAAGAACGGACAAGAGGGTTATGTCCGAAGAAAATCACATCAAAATACAGCCCTTTTTATTTTACATTGTTCCTTAAAAATTCCATTTGGTATTGCGATTTTATAGATAAAATAAGGTAGCAACTGTACGGTTCTGCCACGCTTTTTATAAATCGAATACTATATTATGGAAAAATCAAAGCATTTGGCGACGCTTAAAGGCGATGCCACAGCGGGAATGATCACCGGTCTGATGGCCATTCCCTTGTCCGTTGGAATTTGCCTCATGAGCGAATATCCAATTAAAATCGGACTATACACCGTTGTTTTGGCTTGTTTGGTCGGATTTATATCCTCTTTATTTAGGCCTGGAAACTTCACCGGGGTGCCTGGAATCGCGGCAGGACTTGCTCCCGTTCTAGCACTGGGAATACATAGTTTTGGGATACAGAACATGCCTTTTGTTATCTTCATAACATCCATTTTTCAAATGTTGGTGTGGCGTTTTAAACTGGAGAAATTCATTTTAAAAATAGTACCTAGTTTTTTAGTTGAAGGCCTATTGGCTGGGGTAGGTATAAAGATCATTCTAAAATTTATTCCTTACACCTATGAGGCCCTAAATCCCCTTCAACACCCGCATGGAATTTCAAACGAAATGGTTCAAGTAATTTCCCTTTCGGTGCTGAGTTTTATCGTATTCCTATACCTGTTTAAAAGGTACAATAAAACGAATCCTTCCATCCCTTATGTGTTGACTATTGTGCTGGGAATTATCATGGCTCAAAACATCCATGTTCCCATGTTACATATTGCAGAATCGCCCTTGAGCTTGAGGTTGCCGCTACCGAATTTTGACGTGCATCACCCCATCATTTTAATAAAAATGATCGGATTTGCCCTCATGTTAGGAACCATAGACGTCATCGAACAAGTGATGAGTAATGTAGCAATAGAAAAACTAGATCCACTCAAAAGACCTACGAATAGCAACAACAGCTTATTGGCGATATGGATAGCCAATTTGCTGGGGACATTTTTTGGAGGAATGACAAACCTAGATGGTTTGGCAAAAAGTACGACGAATACACTTGCTGGTGCCACTACAAAGGTTTCCAATTTGTTTACTGGAATGGTTATATTATTCTTTATCATTTATTCTGATTTACTCGAATACCTTCCTGAATTCGCCTTGGCGGTACTCATGATATTTTCAGGTTGGAAAATGTTAATCGGTATTTTGCACGTAGCATCGCAAGGGAAATATGCCTTTATGCTTTCGTTAGTATGTGCCATTTTGGTATGGAAACTAGGAATATTTGAAGGGTTACTTATAGCCCTTGGAATTCATGGATTAATCGTGTACGTAATCTATAAACACCAAGAGACGCCTACGGCAAAAATAATTCGGGCATTCTTTCAACTTTTCTCGGATGAAAAGCTATCCATGGAACTAGCCAATATTCAGGTAGAAACGGATGATCTTACCGGAGGGAAACGATATCGAACGATTCGAAAACTTCCTTCAGACCAAAAGTCGCTCACCCTCTTTTTGAGGGAATGGGGACAATCGTTGGAAACTAATAGCATCTTCCAGGTCGTTTCACACTACGATTACGATGCCTTGTTATGGGGAACCTTTGCTAAAGAATTAAGCACCACCAAAAACAACGTCGAGCAATATTTCGAACACCTGCTGAAGAACAAAAACCTAAAAGTAACCTTCGGACCCTATGAAACTCGACAGTACGGTGATATATTCATACAATCGGGGTCTTATGAATTTAGTTTTGATCGAAAAGAAACCAAAATCCTTGTACCCGCGCGGTATTCTTTTGTCTGTAAAAAAGACCGCAATTCATGGAAAATCGTAGAGCATCACTCTTCTCAATTTCCGTATTAATTATTAAAAAGTAAACACTAAAACGTAAATTATGACCACATTAACGCTAATAGAAATTGTTATCATTTCTTTGTCCGCATTTATTGGACTTACCCTTTATCTCTGTTTTTTTACCGTCGCTCAAGATACGTTCGCTGTAATAAATTCATTTGGGAAATATCGAAGAATAATTGGAGCTGGTTTCAACTTCAAAAATCCTTTTACAGAAAAAATATTTAAGCGTATTAGCATCCAAAACCAATCGATGGAAATCGAGTTTACGGCAACCACCTCTGATCAAGCCAATGTAGATTTTAAGGCCTTGGTGCTTTATTCGGTCGCCGATGATTCAGAGGAAACATTAAAAAAAGTTGCTTTTAAATTTGCCAGCGATGCCAATTTTACACAAACCCTAATTCGCAGTATTGAAGCTTCGGTAAGGGCTTTTGTAGCCTCTAAAAAACAGAACGAAGTTCTGGGCATCCGCCATGAAATTGCTGAGGAAGTTTGTGGATACCTCAACCAACCATTACAAGATTGGGGGTATAAACTAATTGACTTGCAAGTAAACGACATACTTTTCGACGAGGCTATAATGCGAAGCATGGCGCAAGTCGTGAGTAGCGAAAATGTAAAGTTGGCTGCTCACCATGAAGGGGAAGCCATCCTAATTAAAGCGCAAAAACAGGCCGAGGCAGAGAAAAATGCTATTATCCTTAAAGCCGAAGGGAACGCACAATCGGAAGCCTTAATGGTAAATTCTTTAAAAGAATCCTATTTAAAACTAAAAGAAGTCGGATTAGATTTTTCCTATGTCGCTGTTAATCAGTGGATGGAAGGAATGAAACATATGGCTACCCACGGCGAAGGCAACGTTATCTTCATGGATGGTAGTACCGATGGTATGGAGCGGACCTATCGTCAAATGGAAACGTTAAAGCACTTAAAACGCTAACGCTCCAAGCACAGAAAGAAGGGTGAGATTTATCTTGCCTTTTTTTTTTGACGTTTTATCCCTATAATCGAAAGCAACAAAAACAGAATAAAGATTATTTTTTTAGTACTATGTATTGCATATTTCTATTTTTTACCTATATCTTTGCATTAAAATACCTGTGATGATTTCAGATAACACGCAAGCTCAAATGCGCAAGGGAATTTTAGAGTATTGTATTCTAAGCATTCTATCTCAAGGGGAGGCCTATCCCTCCGAGGTATTGGCTCGTCTTGAACAAGCGCAACTAAAAGTCGTTGAAGGTACCCTTTATCCCTTGCTTACCCGATTAAAAAACATGCAATTATTAGCATACCGATGGGAAGAATCTACCGCTGGGCCTCCGCGAAAGTACTATATCCTAACGGAGCAAGGAAAAATCTTCCTTTCGGAATTAGACCGCACGTGGGCCGAACTACAAGAAGCGGTAAATGCATTAACCTTAACATCATAAACCATGAATAAAACCATATCCATACATCTGCAAGGGGTCCCTTTTTTATTTGAGGACCAAGCGTATGACGCCTTGGAAAATTACCTAAACAGGATCCGTAAGATCCTCGAAAGCGAGGAAGGTTGCGAAGATATCATTCAAGATGTTGAACTCAGGATCATTGAATTATTACAGGAAAAAGGGTTGGAGCAAAACCGAGTAGTTACGGCAATGCACCTTGAGGAAATCCTTGTGCGTATTGGTAAACCCGAAGATTTTTACAACGATGAATCCACGAAAGACACCAGAGCTTCTTCGGATCATTCCTCTCCCAAACGTCTTTTTAGGGATAAAGACACGGCTATTCTCGGTGGAGTTTGCTCTGGTATTGCGGCCTACCTAAGCATTGACGTTATCGTGGTTAGAGCGCTCTATATTCTAGCTTTTTTAAGTCTTGGGGCTGGAATTTTACTTTACCTCATCCTGTGGATTATCGTCCCTGCGGCAAAAACAAGCAGTGAGAAATTACAAATGAAAGGGCAAGCCGTAAACCTGAATAACCTTAGAACAGAATTCGAACAAGCTGCCCAACGCATCAAAGTGGAAGCTGAAAACGTTAAAAATAAGGTCCATTTAAAAACAGGAATTACGCGCATTTTCCTCGTATTTTCCCGAATTCTTGGTGTATTATCGCTTTGCTTTTCCTTTGCTTTGCTTCTGGTTTTCCTATCCTTTCTTGCCTTTGAGCCTTCCGTTTGGCCTATCCCATCCGATGGTACCTTTCTTTCTTTGCAAGATTTGGGAAAACTGACCTTCGAAAACCTTGGCGATTACCGTCTCCTGTTGACAGGAATATCCTTGGTAATTCTGTCCATTATTTTTCAAGGTTTCCTTTTTGGCATTCGGCTTTTGAAAACCATTAAATCCAATTATTTCCGAGGAATTTCCATTGGACTCACATTGATATGTATCGCTGGCGTCGTTTTCATTTTCTTGGCAGGAATTAATTTGAGCCATTCCTTTCGTGTCGACGTTGAGGTAGAAAGCCCCGTAAGACACATCTCAGGAAAGACGCTCACACTTCAAACCAAGGATAGAGCACATTCAAGCAGTCCTCTCGTTAACATGAATGGACCAGAAGAAACGGGATGGTTTTCTACGAAAAATAATCAGATTATCATGGATGGGGTTGCTATTCAATTCAAAAGATCTACCGATTCGCTTTTTCACATTTCCGAACAGCGACATGCCGCAGGTTCAACGCATGAATCTGCGATACGTAAGGCAAGAAATATTTCTTTTCCGATCGTCGTAAAAGATTCTACGGTATGGGTAGCCCCCACGTATTCCTTTCCCAAAACGGACAAATTTAGAAACCAACGTTTAACGCTTATCGTCTCCGTTCCTGAAGGCGGAAAGGTAAACCTAAATGGACATACCATATTTCCACAACGTTCTCAACCCAATGCGGAAATTCAAGCGCACGGTTACCTTAAGAGAGACGGGACATTTTCGGCTTGGTAGTAACCCTAAATCGCGATATGTATACCCTAAAAAACGAGGTGCTAGAAGTTCTTATAAATCCTATGGGAGCGGAACTTCAATCGCTTTCCCATCCTTCAAAAGGTAATGTGATGTGGAGAAAAAACGACCTGGATTGGAACCGTGTTTCTCCTATTTTATTCCCTATCGTTGGACGCTTATTGAATGATCAATATACCTATCAAGACAAAAAATACGCAATGAGCCAACATGGCTTTGCGCGAGACCAATGGTTTGACGTGCACGCCCACCAAAAAACATCGGTAACTTTTTGCCTAAAAGCGAATGATGCTACGCGAGCTCACTATCCATTTGAGTTTGAATTACGGGTTACCTATGCATTGATGGGCAGTTTACTTACCATTTCACATGAAGTAATGAATACGGATTTGAAAGACCTCTTATTTAGCATTGGCGGACACCCTGGTTTTCACATCGATGGAAAGCTGGAGGACTATGTGCTTGATTTTGGGGGAGAATTTACGGTTCAGCAACATATAATTTCAGGGAATTACTATAACGGAGAAACGAAAGATTTACCTCTGCATCGAACGTTCAATCTATCCGATTCCTTATTTGCCTCAAACGCGATAGTAATCAAGTCTCCTCCGTTTGAGTCCATTGGATTTGGTAAAAAGGAAGGAACCAAATTGCTCACCCTACATTGTAAAGATTGGAGTGCTGTAGGTTTATGGACCAAACCAGGCGCTCCGTTTTTCTGCATTGAACCCTGGTGGGGTTGGGCCGATGCATGGGATGCCGAAGGAGTACTTTCCCAAAAACAAGGAATACTTTCCCTACACCCTGGTGAAATTCGGAGGCATCGATATTCCATAGAAATTCATTAGGGCATTACGCCTTTCGTTTCCGAAACCAAGACGATTTTCCTTTTTTAGCCAAGGGCAACGCCTTACCTTCGCTTGCATTCGGTGCACGTACCTTATTTCGATCCGAAGTAGTCCGAGCGGTTTTCTCTTTCTTGATTACCTCGAAAATTTCCATTGGATAAGGGTGATTATCAACAACCGGAACGTTTTGATGTATGATTTTTTCAATATCTTTCAAATAGGCCTTTTCCTCAAAATCACATAGCGAAATAGCTTTTCCACTGCGACCCGCCCTACCCGTTCGACCAATACGATGCACGTATGTTTCCGGTATATTGGGAATTTCATAATTAATCACCATTTCCATTTCCTCGATATCAATACCGCGCGCAGCAATATCGGTAGCAACTAAAAACCGAATGGTCTTATCCTTGAATGCTTTCAGGGAACGCTGCCTATGGTTTTGGCTTTTATCGCCATGGATGGCTTCTGCTTTCATCCCATTTTTAACCAAGAATCGGGCAAGCTTATCTGCTCCGTATTTGGTTCGGGTAAAGACCAACATAGAAGGTGCAGTAAGCCCCTCAACTATCGATAGAAAGAGATTGTTTTTATTTACTTTATCTACAAAATAAACGCATTGATCTATCATTTCTGCCGTGGATGATACTGGGGTTACCTCCACTTTGACGGGATTTCGTAAGATGGAATCCGCTAAGGTTTGAATTTCTGGCGCCATGGTCGCAGAGAAAAATAAATTCTGTCTTTTGTGAGGCAACAAATTCAAAACCCGCTTTACATCATGGATGAACCCCATATCGAGCATTCGATCGGCCTCATCTAGAACAAATAAGGAAAGGTGACTTAAATCGATGTATTTCTGACCTATCAAGTCCAATAATCGACCCGGGGTAGCAATCAGCACATCGGTGCCTTTTCTCAAGCCATCCACTTGAGGTTGCTGACCAACGCCACCGAAGATGACTAAGGTTCGGACCGAAAGGTATTTACCGTAGGTCTTAAAACTTTCGTCGATTTGTATGGCAAGTTCCCTTGTAGGCGTGAGGATTAGTGCGCTTATTTTTCTTCGGTCAACTCTCGGGGTTTCTTCTAAAACATGTAACATGGGCATGGCAAAGGCTGCGGTTTTCCCCGTGCCTGTTTGGGCGCACCCGAGGACATCGCGACCGTTCAGAACGGGAGGAACGGCTTTTTCTTGGATGGGTGTTGGTGTGGTATATCCTTCTTCTTCTACCGCTTTGAGTATCGAAGGATGTAGGTTTAACTCCTTAAATTGCATGTTTGTTTTTTAACCGATGGTAGAGCGTATGGGTTTAACTCGTTACGAAATGAAGGGCGAAGGTACGATAAATAAACTGGGATATGGCAGAGTCTATTTTATTTTGTACCATAGGCACCTTTTCCGAGCCCTCGCCTAAGGAAGGGTGTTCCTTTATTTTTTACCCCATCGATAAATTAAAAAGTACTTTCCGGAAATACCTTTATAAAAAGGCTCAAACGAAGAATCCCATGAGCCAGGATATTGCACATTATTGGCCACATAAAACCCATATTCCAATCCAAGTAGTATGCATGGCGAAAGGTTCCATTGCGCGCCCAAAGAACCTCCGAATTTAACATATGGATAGGAACCTCCGGAACTTTGGTATTGATAATCTCC
>JBJTWF010000124.1:0-3183 GCA_046081565.1 Flavobacteriales bacterium
CAGTTTGGTGTACTTCAAGAAACAAGAATAAAAGCGTTCAAATCGCTCCTTGAAAAAGATCCAGAGATAAAAATGCCTGAGATTTTGTCATTCGAGGAATTTTTAAAACAATAAGGAATGGCTGGAGGTATAAAGGGTATCGGCAAGCTCGATTGGAATCCATAAATTCATTGTAATATTGCTTTTCACTAATCGTGAACTACTTATGCATTTTTTGTTTTTCTCATCGGTTATTTTGGCAACTTTTACGGGTTATGGTCAAACAAACCTCAATAAAATCGCGCGAAAAAAAACTGCAGAACCAATTATAATTAATGCGATTTCACACGATAGCCTACAATCCAGTTTTGTAATTTGGATTAAAAATTCCGTTCCGGCTCACTATCATAAAGACCATACGGAAACTATTTATGTCCTTGAAGGAAAAGGTGAAATGAGGATTGGCACAACGCGCTTTTCCATTAAAAAGGGAGATTTTTTTGTGATTAAACCGAATATGGTACACGAAGTCCTAAAAATTACAAGTAGAAAACCACTGAAAGTTTTATCCACACAAGCTCCTTATTTTGACGGCTCAGATAGGATTTGGATTAACCCATAAATAAAATCCCTCCGAAGAGGGATAAATACTAAAACACGAAAGACTAAAAGGGATTAAATCGCGGTTACCACTTCGTATTTGTCCATGATTTTACGAAGGTTGATTAGGGCGTAGCGCATGCGGCCCAAGGCGGTATTGATGCTGATGTTTTCCATTTCCGCGATTTCCTTAAACGATAAATCCTGATACAAACGCATGCGTAAAATATCCTGTTGATTTTCGGGTAATTGAGCCATCAACCCAACGATCTGTTGTTCTAACTCCTCCTTGCACGTAATTTGCAAAATGTTTAAATCATCGTTGGATAAGCGATTAAAGACGGAATAATCCTCGGAGGCCGAACGCGTCTCCGAAAGAAAACGAACCTTTTTGTTTTTGCGGAATCCATCGATTATCAAGTTGTGCGCAATACGCAATACCCACGGTAAAAACTTCCCTTCTTCATTGTAATTTCCCTCTTTCAACTTGAGTATTACCTTGATAAAGGTGTCTTGAAAATAATCGCTCGCTTGCTCGGAATCATTAATTTTTGAAAGTATAAACCGATAGATGCGGTCTTTATGACGGTTTAATAAAACCTCAAAAGCACTTTCGTTTCCATTAATATACAGCGTTACTAGCTCTTGATCTCCTAGGTTTTTTATTGACATAATTTACAGTTAATCCAGATTTGGGGTTACGTAAATTATGAACTATAGGCGAGCGTTTAATTGTTAAAACGTAAAATTAAAGAATTCTTTTGGATAGCCCTCCTACTTTAACTTTTTAGTACTTTCATTGAAAATTTATAGGCGCATGTCGAATAAAGTAGCTTGGATGGGTTGGTTGACGCTCTTGGGATTTCCTATTCTTGGGTATCTCCTTACCCATGGACTTGACTTTACCAAGGTTTGGGAATTCCTGCGCGTAGAATCGTTCACTATTATACCGATGAGCTATGGAATTATGTTTGGCTTTGTTTATGGATTTTTAAGCATTCTTTTGACTCAAGCGCCCTATTTTGATGAACTAAATGGACGAATGGAACGCTTTCTTGGTACCCTTAAATTGACCTTTGTCCAGGGGTTGTTTTTATCCTTTTGTGCAGGGTTTGGAGAGGAACTGTTTTTTCGTGCCGCCGTTCAACCCTACCTTGGGGTTTGGATTACATCCATCCTGTTTGTGGCGATCCATGGCTATTTGAACCCATTGAATTGGCGTAAATCCCTATACGGGTTGATTGTACTTCCTTTTATTATCCTCCTAAGCTTGGGCTTTGAATCCTTTGGATTAGGCTTTGCTATTTCCGCACATACCAGCTACGACGCCGTTTTGTTTACCTACCTCATCCAATCTCCCCGCGAAAATCCATGACCTTGCTTTTTCTTATTTTTGCATTGTGAATTCCTTAAAGACCCCGTTTTTTATTGGTTATGGTTTATTCTTCCTCGTAGGAGCCTTTGCGCTGTTGTTTACCGATAAATTGGCTCTGCAATTGGAAATCAATAGCCTACACTCCACCCTTTTGGATACCCTCATGCCCATCGTTACGTTTTTCGGAGATGGCCTTTTTGCCATCCTCCTTTCCTTGGCCCTTATCCTTTGGATTAATCGTAAATGGGGATGGATGCTCTTGTTTAGCTATGGCGTTTCTTCCCTAATCGCCCAAATCGGTAAGCACCTCCTGTTTCCCGATGCTATGCGTCCATTTTTCTATCTGAAAACAAATCCCACCTTTCACCGAATTCCCGGTTTGGTCTACCACGAATTCCATAGCTTTCCGTCCGGACATACCATCACAGCCTTTGCGATAGCGACCTATCTAGCCCTTTGTATGGAAAAAAAAACATGGCACCAATTCGCATTGCTTTTCGGAGCGCTTTGGGTTGGGTTTTCTCGGATTTATTTGTCTCAACATTTTCTTGTTGATGTGGTTTTTGGTTCATTGATCGGGGTTACCACGAGCCTATTCCTTTACCTCCTCTTACCATCCACTTGGTTACGCATCGAAACCCCTTATGTAAAGCGATGAACTATAAGACCATTGGAATCGCGATTGGAGTATGCCTCCTTCTATTTTTGCCTTTTCTAGGCAGTGTGCATCTCTTTGACTGGGACGAAATCAATTTTGCAGAATGCGCACGAGAAATGGTTACCAGTGGAAACTATTCCACCGTTACAATTGATTACTTACCCTTCTGGGAAAAACCCCCGTTATTTATTTGGATGCAGGCGATTTCCATGAAAATTTTCGGAATCAACGAATTCGCTGCGCGCTTCCCTAATGTACTTGCCGCCATATTCACCATCCTCTCCTTGATCTATCACGGGACGCAACACCAAAATCGAAAATTCGGCTATTGGTGGGCTGCCTTTTACATCGGTTCTTTTTTACCGAACATGTATTTCCATTCCGGAATCATTGACCCCTGGTTTAACCTTTTTATCTTTAATTCCATCGCCTATTATTACCTCGGAACAACGAAACAACGGATTCTTGAATTCCTTTTTGCGGGGCTCTTCGCTGGACTTGCCGTTATGACCAAAGGCCCGGTCGCTATACTGCTCATCGGTGCGTCGGTTTTCTTATTCCACCTGTTAAC
>JBJTWF010000125.1:0-14480 GCA_046081565.1 Flavobacteriales bacterium
AGATGTAAAGGGTCTGACCCGGTGTTACTGCTATATTTGCGGTAATCCTTGCTCCATTTCCCCCGTTAACTCCACCACCTTTTGCACCTGCAACCACTGCAGTTATGTTGTAAACACACGGAGGAACAATCCATGTTTGAACCGCACCCGTGTAGTTAAAGGTAATCGTTTGTTGTCCAGATGCTACAAATAGTAGCGAAGTTGTGAGTAGTAGGAGAATAAAATTTTTCATAGGCAAAATGACTCGTTAAGCTACGTAAAAATATTTAACAAGTGGCTTCAAATCTGTTTTTTCTAGTTACCATTTGAATAAACGTTATGTTTGGTTGAACACTTGAGAAAAAGTATTAAATTCATTTAAAATTTTACGCGATGAGTTTGACACCTTACAACGGTCCCTGGACCCGTGCTGAAGCTGCCCATTTGCTGCGCAGAACAATCTTTGGCCCAACCCACCAACAAATGACGGCCGTTTCTACCAGGACCATGCAAGACGCAGTCAATCAAATACTTACGCTCGGAACAGTCGGTCCTCCCTTGGCGTATGATGCAGGAGAAACAGTGGTTCCTCAAGGCCAACCTTGGGTGAATGCCCTGTATCCAGCCAATCCCGTTAGCAATCAATTGTGTGAAATGGCGCGGGTAAAATCCCTTACAGCTTGGTTAATGCAGAACATCAATTACCAATCGATGGATATTAGCCAAAAAATGCTCTTTTTTTGGCATAACCATTTTGGTGCAGCTTTTTCATCGGATGCCAGAGCAACCTATTCTTTTATAGAGCTATTGCGAACTCAGTCGCTGGGAAACATCAAACAACTTGTAAAGAACGTTACCATTGAGCCCGCCATGCTCATGTTTTTAAATGGGAACACCAATTCGGTTCAACACCCTAATGAAAATTATTCACGAGAACTTCTTGAATTATTTACCATCGGTAAAGGGGATCAAATTGCCGCTGGGGATTATACCAACTATACGGAAATGGATGTTGCTGCCGGTGCGAAAATCCTAAGCGGTTACGTTGTAAATGGACTGAGAAGTTCCACCCTCACGGCAGCTCAGGCGTTGTTTGTCAGTTTTCTTCATGACAATTCGGTTAAAACCCTTTCTTACCATTTTGCAAACGCAAGCGTACCCAACGGAGGATCAATCGAATATGCAAATTATATTGATATCATTTTCCAACAACCACAAGTAGCAACCTATCTCTGTACAAAACTCTATCGATTTTTTGTGAACTATGACATTACAAATGATGTGGAAACGAACATCATTCCTGCTTTAGCACAAACCATGATGACCAACAATTATGATGTGCTTCCTGTCCTTCAGGAATTGTTTACGAGTCAGCATTTTTATGACATGGCCTATAGGGGTAGCATCGTTAGAAGCCCATTAGAGAATGTGTTCAGTATGTTGAACTCCACGGAATCTCAAATCAATGTAAATCTAGCAACGGATTACAATATTTACCTCAACATCTATTTTGCCTCAACCAATATGGGACTAGATTTTATTAATCCATCGAGCGTTGCGGGTTGGGAGGCTTTTTATTTGGCTCCTGCCTTCTCTCGACTTTGGATAAACTCAACCACCATAAAATTTCGGTTTGATCTTGCTACCGGCCTTTTCGTGTTCGGAATTCCCATTAATGGATATACCCTAAAAGTGGATACCATCCCTTTTCTCAATCATTTAAGCCTACCTTCAAGCGCTGATGCCGTGATTGATGATATTTGTGAATTGTTTATCCCTAAACCCGTGGATGCAACAACACACAACGACTTGGTCAATATATTAACGAATAATTTACCCACCTTCGAGTGGACCTTGCAATACAACGATTACTTGAATAACCCTTCAAATCCTACGTTTGTAGACCCCGTTCGCTACAGAGTACAATTAGTGTTGGATCGAGTTTTTAAAATGCCTCAATCGCAAATGTTTTAATCCATAGTTATGAAAAGAAGACGATTTATAAAAAATTTAGCCATAGGCTCTGCAAGTTTACCTTTTGTTTCGAATGGGTTTGGTATGCAAGCCATCAGTCAAAAATTGTTTAATTTCTCAACAGGTGCCGAAGATAGGGTATTGGTTATGATTCGGTTGAATGGGGGGAATGATGGGTTAAATACGGTGATTCCATTAGATCAATATGCAAACTTAATGTTGCATCGATCTGAAATCATCGTTCCTCAAAACCAAATATTAAACATCACTCCAACGGTTGGTTTTCATCCGCAAATGCAGGGAATGAAAGGCTTGTTTGATCAAGGAAAACTGAGTGTAGTTCAAAACGTGGGGTATCCAGAACAAAACCGTTCTCATTTTCGCTCCATGGATATTTGGACTTCAGGTTCTCTGGATGTAAACGAAACAAGAGGCTGGTTGGGACGGTATTTTGATTCGTATAATCCGTCATATCCATCAGGTTATCCAAACGCAACGTACCCTGATCCCTTTGCCATAAGCATGGGCTCCGAGGTAACCGCGACGTGTCAAGGAATAGCCGCTAATTTTTCACACGCCGTTTCCAATCCCAACAATGCGGTCAACTTATTTCAAGGGGGTTTTACGAATGACGGAAGTTATTATGGAAACCATGTGGAATTTGTGGGTACCATCATTGAGCAGACGAATAGTTTTGGTCAGGTAATTCATTCCGCTGCCCAGGCAGGAAGTAGCTTATCGGGTATGTATGATCCTACGAATGCGCTGGCAACCCAATTGAAATATGTGGCTCAAATGATTTCCGGAGGGCTAAAAACGAAAGTGTATGTACTGTCCTTAGGTGGTTTTGACACCCATGATAACCAAGCAGATGCTACCAATTTACAGGCGGGGACTCACGGGGGCTTATTGAAAAAGGTTTCTGATGCCATTGCAGCTTTTCAAGACGATTTACAACTGCTGGGGTTAGAACAGCGCGTTGTGGGAATGACGTTTTCTGAATTCGGTCGACAAATTGAGTCCAATGCAAGTTTGGGTACAGACCACGGGGATGCCGCGCCATTATTTTTGTTCGGAACGTGCATCCAATCAGGAATCATCGGGCCGAATCCCGTCATTGATTCCTCCTTACCCGATCAAGCAGGGATACCGATGCAAATCGACTTTCGTGATATTTACGCCTCGATTTTACGGGACTGGTTTCAAGTTCCAGAAATCGAAATACAACCGTTATTTGCACATGCCGTGCAGTTCTATTCGATAGCTGGAACGTGTAATGTAGGCCTTAATGAGGCTTCGAAGGTAGAGGAGGCCCTTTTGGTTTATCCGAATCCAACACCGAGTAGTTTCCAGGTTAAGGTTTCCTTGGTTGATGGGATAACCACTGCTGTATTGCGGGATGCACAAGGAACCATTGTCAAGGAATTTTTCAACCAGCACTACAGTGAAGGACTTCATACCTTTTACTGTGATATGGATGGATTGGCAGCTGGGAGTTATTTTCTAATCCTTACAAATTCGGGTCGAACGTTTACGGAAACCGTGATAAAAACAAAGTAGTTATCGCAACAAGTTTAAGGTGCCCACTATTTTTTGTTTATCGTCTTTGTTCTTCGTTACAAAGGTGATTTCCCATGTGTAAATCCCTTCTTGTGCTTGAAAAGCCTTGCCATACACCCCATCCCAACCAATCGTATGGTTAAACGATTCCCAAATTAATTCGCCCCATCGATTGAAAAGTTGCAAATGATATTCGTAGGGGTCAAAACCACTCGTAAAGATGGGTTTCCACTGCTGATTAAATTGGTCTTGGTCAGGAGTAAAGGTATTGGGTATGTAGTAAATTAAGGGTTCTTGATATCCAATGAATTGGGTTATCGAGTCCGTGCATCCGGAGGGGGAGGTTGCAATCAGCGTAACAAAATATCCCGAAAGGGTATTGTTAAACGTGTGGTTTGCTTCCGAAAGATTGCTGCTTGTACCGTCACCATAATTCCACCAATATTGGGTTCCTCCTTGGCTGGTATTATTGAAGGAAATCAATTCAGAAGGCGACGAAAATTCCCCTGGTACGAATGAAAAACTAGCTACAGGGTCCGCTTCTACACAGAGGTAGTCGTAATAAATAGAAGATGCAGAGCATCCACTAATATCCACTTGCAATTCGATGTCGTAACACCCTACGTTCGGTAAGGAGTAACTTATGTTTGGTGTATTTCCAGCGTTCTGACCATTGATCTGCCAGGTGTAGGTGGCACCGTTTAAAGCCGCAGTGCTCAAGGTTCCTTGTAAGGGGGCGCATCCGACCAGTTGATCCGCTGTAAAGGTTACCCCTGGGTTATTAGAAATCGCCACGGTAATGGATGCTGAGTCTGCACATTGACCAGGCGTAGGGTTGAATTCATAGGTTGCTGTTCCGAGTTGTTGCGTATTGACAGCTAATGGATTCCAAACACCATTTATTCCGTTGGTCGAAATGGAAGGCAATACGGGGGCTGGAATTAATCCAAGGCAATAAGGGCCCATGGCAGAAAAATTCGGTTCGTTAAGGGGTAAAACAGTTACGATACAACTGTCCATTGAGATGCATCCGTTTAACGTCGCACTGACGTAATAGGTAGTGTTTTGCATGGTCAAACTCGTATTGCCTACTATTTGATTAATATTCCCTCCCGTTCCTGTTGAGGTTCCTATGAGGTTTGGATTAGGTGATGGAGTATAGTTAAACGTCGCTCCGGCTGGAATGGAACTGAGGTTCTGGAAAAAATTTGTTCCACTACAAATCGTATCATAGGGGGCAACATTAATTAGTGCAGGGGGATTAACACTGATGTTTACGTAATCAAGGGATTGACATCCTGTATTATCTAGACCGTTCAGTATGGCAACAAAATTTCCTGCATTCGGATAAGTAACGGTATGTGTTCCAATTCCAGTAGCATTGGTAGGGCTGGCATTTTGTGTAAAATTCCAATTTAGGCTGGAGCAAAACTGGGAGGTTGCTCCATTAAAATCAATAGAGTCTCCAACGCAGATGCTTAAGGTGCTCGCTGTGATTTGAGGAACAGGACCAGCAAAGGTTCCTCCGTTGGGATTATTGTTGTTAAAGGTTATGGTAAATCCTGTATTGGCAGAAAAGTTATTTACCAACATGGCGTAACTAGTTCCCGGAGTCATGGTAACGCTTTGAATGTAGGCATTATATCCTGCCTGACAACCCGGCCATTCGTTTTGATCTATTTCATTGAGTGCCATACCTGTCGATCCAGTGGCATTTAGGCAGGAACTCGAACAACAACGTATGGGAGTCCTAGGTCCACAGGGATTGCTAGAGTTAAGTTGATAAAAAATAAAATCTATGTCGTCCATCGGATTCACAGGCGTTATATCGAAGGTTAAGGGACCTCCGGTTGCACAGGTCCAATAGAACCAAGAAGAATTGGACTCATCAGGTCCCGGCATATCCAAACAGGTTCCCGGTTCTGGTTCGTCGTTGTTTGCGCCCCCTCCGCTTAACGTGGCTACACTAACGGGATTCTGATTGCAAAGAAAAGCCGCTCCTCCACAATCGGCACCTGGGTTGGTCGTAGGGGTGTAACTGTTAATGCATAGTTCAAAACTACCTTCGTTTGCAGGCGGGGTAGAAATACGAATAAAATAGGTATTACCTGGAACTAAGGCTCCTTCGTATAATTGGGTGGTGCCAAAACCTGGGGCGCCGTTGCTGCAATTTAATTCGTTTAAGAGTCCTCCGCAAATCCCATCGTATAGGGCTAGTCTGGGCTGTCCCATGCTACCACCACCTCCGACACCGCTGGCAGAAATTAAAACGTCTGTACCTAACGCAATAAATGAGAACCATACATCTTCCGTAGCGTTCCCAGCCCAACACGAGGCAATACCGTAAGCACCAGCTGTTGACCCGGCGTTGGTAAAAAAAGCATTTCCTGAACAATAGTTTAAAACGTTGTTTATCGGGGTTGCCGTTCCGCAATCATCCCCCTGGCTATAGAAAATAGCAGGAAAAATAATGGCAAAGTACAGTAGTTTAAAATTAGGCATCCGTCAAACAGACGAAAGTTAATCATTTTCGTTGTCAATTAAGTCAGTATTACCTAATTTTTTATTGCGTCTACTTTTTTCTGCCGTTGCATCGGGTTGTCCTTAGAGGGGTTTTGCTTAAATAGTTGGTATCGAGAAGGTTGAACAGCCTCAGGCCAGGTGTTATTATTCAAATCTACGTCAGCTGTTTCTAGAAAAGGATCCAAGCGTATTTCTTTAACTTCTTTATCGAAAATAAAGACTTTGGAAACTTTATCCTCGTATTGACGCCATATTTCAACAGGTATGCGCTGTACTTCGGTGCTGTCATCAACGAAGGTAAAACGCAATATCAGCGGCATTACCATCCCACCGACATTTTCGAAATTCACCTCGTAAAAATGTCTACCTGCATTCAGGAGCGCTAAGTCTTTGGCGCTAGTTTTGGTATTGAAATCTTCATACTCTTGACGGTCCAATGCGTCAACAAGGTAGATATCGCGTTTTCCGTAATAGTCATCGATGAGGGAATCGCGTTCATTGACCGTTTCTTTAATCGATTGCTCGTTTCTCAAGACACCAATGTGTACGTCTTTCCCGTCCGCTTGTTCTTTAAGAAAAGCTTTTTCTGTTGTAGGATTTTGAGTGTTTAACTGAAACCATTTTACCTCCTTTATGGCAATATCTACAGGATCAGTTCCGTAAAACCAACCCCTCCAAAACCAATCTAAATCAACCGCTGAGGCATCTTCCATGGTTCTGAAAAAATCTGCAGGACTGGGATGTTTAAGTTTCCATCGCTCACAGTAGGTTTTAAACGCATAATCAAATAATTCTCTTCCCATGATGGTTTCCCTGAGGATGTTGAGTCCGGTAGCTGGTTTCCCGTAGGCATTATTGCCAAATTGAAAGATAGACTCTGAATTGGTCATAATAGGCGAAATAAATTTCTGGTCACCTCGCATGTAATCTGCAATCATGTGAGCAGGGCCTCTGCGTGAAGGATACCCTCTTTCCCATTCTTGTTCGGTAAGGTATTGCACAAAAGTATTTAACCCCTCATCCATCCATGTCCATTGACGCTCGTCGGAGTTGATAATCATTGGAAAAAAGTTATGACCCACCTCATGGATAATGACTCCCCACATGCCATATTTCTCACCTTCGGTGTAAGTGCCATCCTCTTCGGGTCGACCACCATTAAAACAAATCATGGGATATTCCATTCCAATCCATTTGGAGTGCACCGATATAGCGACAGGGTAGGGATAGTCAACGGTGTATTTGGAATACGTTTTAATGGTGTGGGCCACAAGCTTCGTACTATAACGCTCCCATAATGGATTGCCTTCTTTGGGATAAAAAGACATACAAAGAATGGGTTTTCCTGCAACCGTGACATTTTGGGCGTCCCATATAAATTTGCGAGAGCTTGCGAAAGCGAAATCCCTAACGTTGGTAGCCTTGAAACGCCATGTTTTGCTTGAGTTTTGTTTTCCTTTTTCAGCGGCCTCAGCTTCTGCCTGCGTCACAATAAGCACCGGCTCCTCTGATTTTCTTGCCTTGTCTAATCGTTTACGTTGATCGGCGGTGAGGATGTCTGAACCGTTTTGTAATTCTCCTGTGGCTGCGATAATGTGATCGGATGGAACCGTTATACTGACATCATAATTTCCAAAAGGAAGCGTGAATTCCCCTCGTCCAAGGAACTGCTTATTCTGCCAACCGGTTACGTCACTGTATACGCACATGCGAGGAAAGAATTGGGCTAGGGTGTAGAGGTAGTTCTTGTCTTTTTCGAAGTATTCATAGCCTGAACGCCCACCTACGGCCATACGGTCGTTGATGTTGTACCACCATTTTACGGTGAAACTAATACTGGTTTTTGGTGCGAGTGGTGTAGCTAGATCAATTCGTAGCATCGTTTTATTTATGAAAAATTTCAAAGGTTGACCCGACAAGTTTGTAATGCTTTCCACTTTAAATCCTCCATCATAATAGAAAAACCGTTTGTGAATATCACTGATCGATTTGAAATCTTCCATTTTTTCTACTTCAATGAGTTTGGTGTCCGAATGCTCATCGTATATGTTTTGATCCAGTTGAAGCCAAAGGTAAGGAAGGGCGTCAGGTGAATTGTTTGTGTAGGTAATGGTCTCAACCCCGCTAAGCTTTTGGTTTTTATCGTCTAGAACAAGGTTCATTTTATAGTCCGCTTGTTGTTGAAAATAAGCATGTCCAGGCGCCCCCGCGGCATTACGATACGCGTTGGGAGTTGGGAGCTCTATGTCCAACTGAGCGAATTTTTTTTGAGCGATACTATTTAAGCAAGCGAATAGTACAAGGAGCGAAAGGATACATTTAGTCATAGTATTTCAGGTATTTCTTTTCGATGGTCTGAAGGGAGGAAGGTTACTGCCTGTTGTTTGCCCCTCTTCAAATAGGTGAGCTTATTCTGTTGATCCGGAAAATAATTAGACAAAAGTGGAAAGGCAAAGAATAGCTTGTTTATTTCTTGAATAGGTTCTGAATGAAGGTAAAAAAGTAATTCTCCTGTAGTGTTTATTTCACAATGTTCAATCGTAAAATAAACGGTTTGATCTTGGTTCCAAAGCGTAATTCCTGACAGGATTAAGGCTTCTATTTCCTGGTGAAGGATTGAATCCTTTAAAATATAATCGATGGAGTAATCTTTTTGATGTTTTTTGGAGGTAATATACGCTAGGTCATGCGCTGTTACCTTTAACGTCGCTTCGAAGCGCATCGATTGAGTGTTAAACTCCATTTCCATAAAAGCAAGGTGGTAGTCATGCGAAGGAAATGACAAGCCAACAATGGGCAATAATAGGATAAGAAACAACTCCTTCATGTGGGGTTAAAAGTACTATATTTGACGCAATGAAACAACGATTTATTCTTCACATTTCTCTTAGTGTTCTTTTCTTTTTCTCGTTAGCTTCGTGCTCGCAACACGATAAAAAATGGATGATTCAGGAAGGGGATTTGCTCTTTCAAGATTTAGACTGCGGTCCGCTCTGCGATGCCATTGAGGCCGTTACGGTAGGTGCAAAGGGGAACAAATATTCGCATTGTGCACTTGCGATACGAAAAAACGATTCAATTAAAGTGATTGAGGCGATTGGTTCTGCGGTAATGGTCACCGATTTAAACGCTTTTTTAGGGCGTTGTTCGTTAACTTCAGTCGGGCGGTTGAAAGGGAAAAACAGAAAACTGGTACCAAAGGCAATAGCATTCTCAATGAACCAGATTGGAACGCCGTATGATGATGTTTTTGAAATGAACAATGGGAGGTATTATTGCAGTGAACTAATCTATGATGCCTTCGCCTATGCTAATGCAAATAAGCCATTCTTTGTTCTTGAACCTATGACCTTTAATGATCCAGTTGATCGCAAAACGTTCCCTGCATGGCAAACGTATTTTAATGATTTAAAGGTTCCGATACCTGAAAGGCATTTAGGGATTAATCCGGGCTTGATTTCTCGAAGCAAGCACATTCGGTTATTGCGGCCTAAAGGTAGCGATCAATAAGCATGATGTTACTTTTTTATCACTAGTCGTTTACTTCGCTGTTGAATTGCTTATCTTTAATTTTTACTTATCGTTTTAATGAAATACTCCTTTTTTGCTTTGTTGTTTTTATTGGGTTTGCCAATTCAAGGTCAAATAGGTATTAAGTTCAATACAGCTTCGACGTTGGAAGAATTGAAATTAAAAGCGAAGAAGGAGAATAAATTAATATTTATAGATGTGTATACCACTTGGTGTGGTCCTTGTCAATACTTATCGAAGGAGGTTTTTACAGACACTAAGGTTGCAAGCTACTTTAACGAACATTTTATCAATGCAAAAGTAAATGCGGAGGATGAAAAGGAAGGGGCGAAAATAGCTGAAATGTATGGGGTTCAATGTTATCCAAATTTACTTTATATTGATGCGATGAACGAGAAAACACAAAAATTAAGTGAAGCACTCATAGTAGAAATTAAAAACAAGAAAAGTAAATAACCATGGTTAAAAAATCAATTACGTTAGGTGTTTTATGGTGTGGAATGGTATCCATATCGTTTGCGCAGAATCGTTCCAAGGATGAGGTAGAAAAGTCAACGTTTATTGTTTTCGAATCTTCAAAAAAAACCTGGAATTCAGAAAATTTGAATGTGGAAGTTTTTCGCAATGGAGACAAAATTCCTCAGGCGCAATCGGATGAAGCCTGGCAAGAGGCTGGTTTTAATGAGCAGCCTGCCTGGTGTTATTTTCCCTTGGAAAAAGGAAGGCCTGACAAAGGAATGGGAAAATTATATAACCGTTTCGCCGTGATGGATCCTCGTGGTTTGGCTCCAGAAGGATGGCACATTGCCACCCGAGAGGAATGGGAGGGATTGGAAAAGGAGGTTACTAGCGCCGGCATTCCCTTACAATCGTTCCTGCTCGATCCGGGAAGCGAAAGGAAAGAAAATTCATCGCTTTTTCCTTTGTCCCTTTCGTGTTGGGGATGGCGTGATGTTGGATTTGGTGGTTGGGGTAACAGTGTCACGTATTGGATTTCTCCAGAGACAACGGTTGCACAGGTTGGAGAATCTTCCGTACCAACGGTTTCTTTCGCAAAGGGTGAAGAAGATTATTCCAGTGCATTTGAATGGGGTTCAACGTCTTGGATAATGGGGCATTATATACGCTGTGTTATGGATTGATCTTAAAGTATGCAAAGGTTGTTGTACTTTTGATTTATTATGCGGTTAATATTTCTAAGGGGAAAGCTAAAAGGATTATTTTTTTTCCTTCACGGGCATCGCTTTTTACCTTCTCACTTATTTTCTTTTTTTGGTTCCTTATCGGCTTTATCCAAATGGATTCAAAATCATAAAAAAATCGGATTTAATGATTTCTATTCCTTTGCTTTCAGGTATGAAAAGCGGGAAGAATTGTTTGAGCATGTAATAACACAGGAAGGCCTAGATGCTCCCATCGATTACTTAGAGTTTGGTGTTTCAAAAGGAGATTCCTTTCGGTGGTGGACCGCTAGAATTAAGCATCCTGATGCTCGGTTTTATGGGTTCGATACCTTTACGGGCTTACCAGAGGATTGGGGGCCATTCAAAAAAGGGGACATGAGTTCTGGAGAATCTTTGCCAGAAATTAATGATTCCCGTTTTGCCTTCTATCAGGGCTTATTTCAGCAAACGTTACTTCCTTTTTTATCTGAATTCGATGCATCACGAAAAAAGGTTATCCACATGGATGCAGATTTATACACCGCTACCTTGTATGTACTGACCTTAATTACGCCTTATTTGCGTGAAGGGGATGTATTGTTTTTTGATGAATTTAATGTTCCGCAGCACGAATTTAAGGCTTTTACCGAATGGATTTCCGCTTTCTACATTGAATATGAGGTTTTAGGTGCGGTGAACAATTACTATCAAATAGCGGTAAAAATTACCAAAGCGTAGGCTAAAAAGAAAGCCCCCCAGTAAAGGGAGGCCTTCCACAAACAACAACAACTAAACATCCCTTCGTATTAACGAAGAAACACCTTTCTACCTCGGGGTAATGGTTCGTCTGCAGAGGAAACGTGGTTTCTTCGCAAAAGCGGTTTGATCTTTAGCCCCTCTTCTTGTGCAATGGTTCTAAGGGTCTTGGGATAAGTCAAGGTTAATTCGTCTTTGTTTTTGTCGTGTCTTCTTTTTGGATCTAGGTAGATAAAATCACCTTTCTGAATGGCTTCACCATTTGGATTTACTTCATTGTAGTGACGGAGTTGGTGAAGGGTGAGTCCGGTTCGTTTGGCTATTTTGTAATAGGTGTCACTCTCTCGAGCAATGATATATCGAAGGCGATTAGGATGAATGTTTATATCTTTTGGTGAATGGCTTTTTCCTTGTTGGTTGTGAGCATCAGATGTGAGCGGTTGGTGTGATGTCGACGGCATATCCTTAATCGTATGGCCTCGGTCGAGGGTATATAATTCGTTCTTTTCGATGAGCGAAATCAGCAGTTTTGCGTAAGATGGGTTGGTAGCGTAACCCGCTTTTTGAAGTCCCTCTGCCCAGCCTTTATAATCGTCCACGCTTAAGGTAAATAGCGTTGCATAACGCTTATTTTTAAGTAAAAACAACGAATGATCTTCGAAGGATTCTTGACTTGTAGCATAAACCCGGAAACATTCGTGGGCTTGATCATCGTCGGCATAGGTCTTTTCTCCCATCCAAGAGGAATGGCACTTAATTCCGAAGTGGTTATTTGATTTCTGGGTTAACCATGATTCGCCACAATTGGATTCTAAAATGCCCTGAGCCATTGTAATGCTTGCGGGAATCTTGTATTTATCCATCTGTTCAATGGCTATGGCCTGAAAGGTTAGGATGTACTTGCTTGTTTTTGGATCTACAGGACTAGCGTAGGCGGCTCTGAATCCAAGAGTAAGTATAAGTATAACCTTGCGTATCATGTTTTAATTTGAAAGACGGGAGGGTACGTTTTGTCGGTGTTTTAGTTTCATAATCGCACTGTTTTATGCTAAAGCAAGACAAAATGACATGTTAGTATAGCTTTAAAAGACAAAATGACGCAGTTATTGGGCTGGTTTGTGATTTGAGCAAAAGGGAAAAAAATCGAAGTATGGATATTTCAAAATTGACTACACGTTCCCAGGAAGCCTTGCAAAAGGCCCAGGAGATTGCTCAAGAAAATCAACATCAAGTACTCGCGTCAGGTCACCTTATGTTGGGGATATTAACCGTAGACAAGGAGCTTGTTCCGGCTTTACTTGAAAAACAAGGCGTGGATGTTTCTCGCTTCCGTTCTACGGTTAAGGCAATGGTTATGGCATATCCTAGTGTTCATGGAGGCGATATGAATCTTTCCAATGAGGTAAGTACAGTTTTGAGGAACGGGTTGGGCGAGTTAAACGATTGGGGAGACCAATATCTAGCGATTGACGCTTTGTTTTATTACCTGTGTCAATCCAGCGATGCCTTGGGCGCCATGGTGAAGGATGCAGGAATCAAAATAGTTACGTTAAAAAAAGACATTTTAGAAATGAGAAAAGGAGATAAAGTACAAAGCACAAGTCAAGAAAATACATTTCAATCGCTCGAGAAATTCGCGAAGAACCTAAACGAGATGGCCGCCAAAGGTAAGTTGGACCCCGTTATCGGACGCGATGAAGAAATCCGACGGGTTTTGCAAATCCTAACGCGTCGAACGAAAAATAATCCTATTTTAATCGGTGAACCCGGGGTTGGAAAGACGGCTATAGCCGAAGGCCTTGCACACCGAATCATTGGTGGTGATGTCCCAGAAAACCTAAAGTCTAAGGTGGTTTATTCTCTGGACATGGGTGCATTAATTGCCGGCGCGAAATATAAAGGCGAATTCGAAGAACGGTTGAAGGCGGTGGTGAAGGAAGTGATAAATTCGGATGGCGAAATCATTTTATTTATTGATGAAATACACACCTTGGTGGGGGCAGGGGGTGGCGAAGGGGCGATGGATGCAGCCAATATTTTGAAACCAGCCTTAGCTCGTGGAGAATTACGCGCTGTAGGTGCAACAACCCTAAACGAATACCAAAAGTATTTTGAAAAGGACAAAGCCTTGGTGCGACGATTTCAAACGGTGCTTGTGGATGAACCCGATACCGAAGATGCCATTGCCATTTTGCGTGGAATAAAAGAAAAATACGAGAACCACCACAAAGTAATTATCAAAGATGCAGCGATTATTGCCGCAGTGGAATTATCACAACGCTATATTTCGGACCGACATCTTCCGGATAAAGCCATTGACTTAATTGATGAAGCGGCGTCAAAGCTTCGAATGGAAATCAATTCAAAACCGGAGGAATTAGATGAAATTGAGCGTAAAATCATGCAGCTTGAAATCGAACGCGAAGCGCTGAAACGAGAAAATAATACCGCAAAATTGGAAGCGGTTGAAAAAGACCTAGCAGATTTTAATGAAAAACGACAAGGGTTGACCTCGAAGTGGCAGGCTGAAAAACAGATTTTAGAGTTAATTCAACATGCTAAGGAGGAAATAGAAGCGCTCAAATACGAAGCCGATGCTGCGGAGCGTGCAGGAGATTATGGAAAAGTGGCCGAGATTCGCTATGGAAAAATTCAAGAAACCGAACGTAAATTAGAGGATTCTAAACATACGCTAGCTGAGATTCAGTCCGAATCGAAAATGATTAAGGAAGAAGTGGATACCGAGGAAATTGCCGAGGTGGTTTCCAAATGGACAGGAATTCCCGTTCAAAAAATGGTGGAAAGTGAGGTGAGTAAGTTACTTCGGTTGGAAGATGAACTTAAAAAACGCGTAGTAGGACAAGAAGAAGCCATTGAGGCCTTGTCGGATGCGGTACGAAGATCTCGGGCTGGTTTGCAAGACACAAGACGTCCGATTGGATCCTTCATCTTTCTTGGTACTACGGGAGTTGGTAAAACAGAATTGGCCAAAGC
>JBJTWF010000126.1:0-39739 GCA_046081565.1 Flavobacteriales bacterium
GGCATAACCTTTATGTTGCTTTAACATAAGCCTCTTTTCCTCTTTCGCTTTCTAGATTTCCTTTATACCCATCCACCTCACCTTTCATGATAATTCAAGTCTTTAGAAAAGGTTTCGCGTATGCCCAGCACGCCCGCGGTGGCTACCGATAAACAAAGTATACCAACCAAAAGGGCAGACCATTCGATTGGAATGAACGACACAAGTAATCCAAAGAGTGAAACAATCAGAAAAACACTCCCTCGTACAAAATTGGGAATGGTATTGGCTGCAGTGGATCGAATATTCGTTCCGAATTGCTCTGCCGCAATGGTTACGAAAATCGCCCAATATCCCGTAGAAGCACCCAATAAAAAACAAAAGAAATAATAGGTTTCAAGCGTAACCGATCGCTGGAAAAGGAAAATACTTGTTACCATCAAGGTGAGCAATAAAAACAATAACACTACTTTTTTTCGGCTTTTCAGCAGTTGACTCAAAGTGCCCGCAACTAAATCCCCAATCGATAATCCAATGTAAGCGTACATGACCGCATACCCATTGCTTACATTTTTTAATCCCAATAAGGGTCCAAAATCATCTTTTGAATTCATGACCAATAATCCAATGACAAACCAAATGGGTACTCCCACACCAATGCAATACAAATACTTTTTAAGGTTTTCCTTGTTCTTAAAAATTAACCCGATTTCGCCGCGCTTTACCTCCTCGCTTTGCATGGCATCATACCATTGCGATTCCAACCGCGACATCCGCAAGATCAACAACATGAATCCCAATAAACCACCAATGATATACGCTAACTGCCAGTTGGCTAGGGTAACACTAAAGGTGGATTCAACCCAATGGCCTAACCCCTCGCTTTTGGCGCCCACTAGGGTGGCAAAAACAGCTCCCATGGCTCCAAAGCAAACGATGATCATCGTACCGTAACCCCGTTTTTCTCTTGGCATCAATTCCGAAACCAGCGTTATCCCTGCGCCTAATTCTCCCGCTAATCCTATCCCCGCGATAATTCGAATGATGCTGTAAGAGGTAACATCCCCAACAAATGCGTTGGCAATGTTCGCCGCAGAATATAAAAGGATGGACCCAAACAATACGCGAACCCTTCCTTTTTTGTCGCCTAATATTCCCCAAAGCAAACCGCCAATGAACATGCCTATCATCTGAAGATTAAACAACATTTTACCAATGGCAGCTCGCTCCTTATCGCTTGCCTCGGGTAGGATGCTTTGTAAACTCTCGGCTTTTACTACACCAAATAAAACCAAGTCATATATGTCTACAAAGTAACCCAGCGCAGCTATGATTACAAGCGCAAGCGATTTTTTATTAAAGGTAGATTCCGATGCATTCATTTTCGAAAAATACGGATATTTTATTTCTAATGGCTACCTTCCCCTGGCCAAACCTTTTTAACTAATGTAATCCATGCAAGCCAAAAATGCACCTCAAGAACGTTCCGGTAACGAAATTCCTCTGAAAAAACCATGGTATCGATCGCTCTACCTGCAAGTGCTATTCGGTATCTTCCTGGGCGTTTGGGTGGGGTACCTTTGGCCCCAAACGGCCACCTTGTTCCAAGGATTAGGCGATGGTTTTATTGCTTTGGTGAAAATGATGATCGCCCCACTCATCTTTGTAACGCTCACCGTAGCGATCGCCAACATGAACCACCGAGCTCAACTGGGGCGGCTTACCCTAAAAACGTTAGCCTACTTCCTGTTTTTTTCCTCTTTGGCCCTGATAGTAGGAATGGTGGTTGGTAATTACATTCAACCGGGGGAGGGGATGAACCTAACCCCTTCGGCGGATCACTTACAAAAAGTCAAATCCTTTGTTGGTGCATCCGAGCCTAAAGGACTATCCTCGTTTGTCTTGAACATCATTCCCGTAACCTTTTTATCTTCTTTGACGGGATCGAGTTTGCTTCAAGTGTTGCTGGTGGCTATCCTTTTCGGTTTTGCGCTAAACCTAACCCGCGACAAAAGCCTACTCGTTATTTCCTTTTTTGAGAGCCTTTCCCATCCCATCTTTAAATTGGTTGAACTGTTAATGAGACTCGCACCATTTGGTGCCTTTGGCGCCATGGCTTACACGGTTGCAGCCTTTGGTTTGGGCGTCCTATGGAATATGTTAGGATTGGTTGTTACCTTTTATCTAACCGCGATTTTGTTTATTGTTGTCTTTTTGGGCGCCGTTTGTTGGTACCACCGCATCCCTTTATTTTCCCTGGTTCGCTATTTAAAAGAGGAGTTACTTCTTGTTTTAGCTACGAGTTCTTCCGAGTCGGCTTTGCCTTCTTTGATGACCAAACTCGAACGGTTAGGTTGTGCCAAACCGGTGGTGGGACTCGTTGTACCAACCGGATATTCTTTCAATTTGGATGGCACTAACATTTACATTACCCTTGCTACCTTATTTATAGCACAAGCGTGTAATTTCCCCCTATCCATTCAACAACAATTCACGCTTTTTTTTATTGCGATGTTGAGCTCTAAAGGTGCGGCTGGAGTCACTGGCTCGGGTTTTATTACCTTGGCGGCTACCGTTGCTATGGTGCCAGGCTTTCCTGTTTTTGGCTTAGCACTGTTGATTGGCGTAGATAAATTTATGTCCGAATGCCGCGCCTTCACCAACATGTTCGGTAATGCGGTGGCTACCATGGTGATTGCCGAATGGGATGGTCAATTGAATCGTGAAGCAATGAACCAACGATTAAAATAAGTCAAATCGACAGATTCAACTTTCCTTTTTGGTATTTTCGTAGAAAAAAAAATGGTAAGAAATTTAGCAGACAGTCATTCTTTAGTGGGGAATTACGTAGCCGAGCTTCGGGACGTTGCTATTCAAAAAGATCCCATGCGCTTCCGTTTAAACATGGAGCGTATCGCAGAGATCATGGGGTATGAGATTTCGAAAACAATGCGATTTAGTGCGGTGCAAACCACGACTCCATTGGGTATCGCTGATGATTTTGTCCTTGCAGAACAACCGGTATTAATTACCATTTTACGCGCTGGATTAGCGATGCATTCGGGTTTGCTTCGCTATTTTGACCGAGCGGAAAGTGCCTACGTTTCGGCCTATCGAAAACACAGCACACCAGAAGACTTTGATATCCACGTAGAATACTTAGCAGCCCCTAGCTTAGACCAACGCATTTGGATTATTTCTGACCCTATGCTTGCGACGGGTAATTCCATGAATGCTGTATATGATGCCCTGAAGAAATTTGGTGCGCCAAAAAAAATATATGTAGCTTCTGTATTGGCTACAAATGAAGCCTTGGAAAGGGTATCAAAGCACTTTCCAACGAATACAGAAATATGGGTGTCCGTTGTCGATAAGGAATTAACGGCTCAATCCTACATCGTCCCTGGTTTAGGCGATGCCGGAGATTTGGCGTTTGGTGAAAAATGCTGACATAGATGCTTTGGGCGAAATATATAACGTTCTTCGGGTTATCCATGGTTAAATTTTTATTTACCCCCTTTGGAGGGCCTGCTGCTAACCTAGGTTTTTGGGAGACCTATTTTTCGTGTATTGCAGGCGCGATGATCAGTGCTGCTATTTTTTATTATTCTAGTGGGTATTTCATTAAAAGAGCGGCAGATAAAAAAAGGAGAAATTTGGAGGATGCTTTGCGCAAGGGTGATCCCATTCCAAAAACACCGAAATTCACGAAAAGTAATAAGTTCATTATCCGTATAAAACATCGCTTTGGGATGTTTGGCATTTCGTTTTTTGCTCCCTTATTATTAAGTATCCCTATAGGATCGGTAATAGCAGCCAAATTTTATGGAAGCGAAAAAACCGCTTTTTTAATGGTTGTTTTAGGCATTGTAATCAATGGTTTGTGCACAACCGCTTTAGCTTTTGCATTGTACGGATAAAAACTCCTTTCCATGTTTGATAAGCACATTTTTTTTGATTTAGATCGAACATTGTGGGATTTTGATCGCAACTCAGAACAAGCCCTGTTGGAGCTTTATAATGCCCATGCTGTATCTTTCAATGATATTTCTTTTGTTCAATTCCATAGGCACTACAAACGCGTTAATCAAGACTTATGGCATCGCTATACCATCGGGAAAATAGATAAAGAGAGTTTGCGATACGAAAGGTTCAGCAAAACTTTTCAGCGGTTTGGTCTATGCAACGAGGAATTAGTAACCTTATTCGGTGATGGCTATGTAACCCTTTCACCCAAAAAAACCAACCTGATCCCACACACGCATGAGGTATTAGACGAGTTAGTAGGCCATGGTTTCTCGCTTCACGTAATCACGAATGGTTTTTCCGAAATTCAAGAGATTAAATTAGAAAATTGTGGCATTCGTTCCTATTTTAAACAAGTAATCTGCAGCGAGGCGATAGGGGTAAATAAGCCGAACCCTCGCATTTTTAAGCATGCTCTCGAATGCGCAAAGGCAAGCGCAACGGACGCATTAATGGTCGGGGATGATTATCGGACGGATATTATCGGTGCAATTCGCTCAGGAATGCAGGCCGTTTGGTATAATCCTTCGCCCGAGCCTCAAAAATCAAAGGTCGAAAATCAAATTAACTGCCTGCGAGAATTGCCTTGGTTAGCGTTGAAATTACTCCGATCATAATCGGTCTTTTTCTTGCCTTACCTTTTCGAAAAGGGCAATTCCTGTCGCAACACCCACATTGAGGGATCCCGTTTCTCCTGCCATTGGAATTTGTACCCTTAAATCGGCAAGATTAATTAAGTCTTGGGTTATCCCATCCTCTTCAGATCCCATAATAAACACAACGGGACCCCGTAAATTAGCTCCGTCGATAGCCACTTTGGTCTTTTCCGTCACGGCCACCAAACGAATGCCAAGCTGCTGCAAATGGAAGAGGCTGTTTTTAAAATGGTCCGTTTTGCAAACAACCAAACGATTCAACGCACCGGAAGAAGCCTTTAAGGCGTCCGATGTAACCAATGCAGATCCCTTGGAGGGAATGAGAATTGCATCGACCCCTAAACATTCTGCAGTTCTAGCGATGGCACCAAAATTCCGAACATCGGTAATGCGGTCCAATGCAAGAATGAACGGTTTTCTACCTTCCGTTAAAAGCTGCTCGGCATACGGTTCTATCGATTGGTATTCAATAGGGGAAACAAAGGCAATAATGCCCTGATGGTTACCAGAGGTTAATTGGTTTAATTTCTCCGTTGGGACATATTGAATAACGTATTCGTTTCCAGCTAAAAATCCACGGATTTCATCAAAACCCTCCTTGGAAATTCCTTTTTGTATTAAGATTTTATTTATTTCTCGCTTCGCCTCAACGGCTTCACGAACGCTGTGTAATCCGTATATAATGTCGGGTTTCTCCTTTCTAGTGTACGAAGGTGCGGTCTTTTGATTCATGCAAATTGGTAGTCAATCTTTACTTGATCTTTTAATGTGGCTGCTACTGGGCATGCTTTTCCTGCAGCAATTACTTTCTTTTGAGTAGCCGCATCCCAATGGTTCTCACTCAAATCAATCGCTAGTTTGATTTCAGCAATTCTTCTTGGATTGGAAACCATTATTTTTGTAACATCGATAGCGGCTCCATGAAAACTAATCCCGTGTTCTCGGCAATAAATTCCGATAATTGTGAGAAAACAAGAAGCGAGCGAAGTTGCCATCAAGTCGGTCGGTGAAAAATAACGACCCTCCCCGTGGTTATCGATTGGGGCATCCGTTTGAATTACCTCTCCAGAAGCATGAATGCAGGTCGTTTGTAAATTTCCAACGTATCGTACATGGGCCGTCATAGCCCTCAAAGGTACCATAGATTTATGGTTTTATAAAACCGAAAGCCATTCTCCGTTGTTTTCTATTTATTTTACCGAAATTTGCAAGGCCATGGAGAACGAATCACGGATAAAAAAACCCAATTGGTTGCGAGTTAAACTCCCCGTTGGTGAGAATTATAAAAAAGTTCGAGGATTAGTGGACGAGCATAAGCTCCACACCATCTGTGAAAGCGGTAGTTGTCCGAACATGGGGGAGTGTTGGGGGGAAGGTACGGCTACGTTTATGATCCTGGGAAACGTTTGTACTCGGTCCTGTGGATTCTGTGGGGTTAAAACAGGTAAACCAGCCGAGGTAGACTTGTTTGAGCCTGCTAAAGTGGCCCACAGCGTTAAAACCATGCAAATAAAACATGCCGTAATTACCTCGGTGGATCGCGATGATTTAAAAGATGGGGGGGCAGAGGTGTGGGTTCAAACCATACGAGCCATTAGAAAACAGTCTCCAGGAACCACGATGGAAACATTGATTCCAGATTTTGCAGGGAATTGGGATAATGTTCAAAAGATTATTGACGCAGCCCCAGAAGTGGTTTCCCATAATTTGGAAACGGTGCGAAGGTTGACAAAACAGGTAAGAATTCAAGCGAAATACGACCGTTCGTTAGAGCTGCTTTTCAGATTAAAAAAAGGCGGGATGAAAACTAAATCAGGGATTATGCTTGGTTTAGGTGAAACCGAGGAAGAGGTGCTAGAGACCTTGGAAGATTTGAGAAGCGTAAAAGTCGATATTGTTACCTTAGGACAGTACCTACAACCCACTAAAGAACACTTGCCCATCGCAGCATTTATTACCCCGGAGCAATTCGATTTATACCGTGAAAATGGACTGAAAATGGGGTTTAGGCACGTGGAAAGCGGCCCCCTAGTTCGCTCCTCATACCATGCGGAAAAACATATTTTATAATTTCTTAAACACTCCTGTGTTTTGTGTGTTTTATCTCAAAGAAATTTAGTATTTTAGTGCACTAATTTTCGAAATTTACCATAATTTTCAAACATGAAAAAGATTTATTTAGTTGGTTCTCTGTTTGTTATGACCGTTTGTGCTACGGTAGCGTTAATGGAATTAAACACCTCGTTACCCGGAAGGTATCAAGCAAAAAAGCTTAGTGCAAGGGATTTAGGTCAGGCCATGGCAGCCAAAGGGGCAGATGAAGCGTTGGAATGGATGAAAGCGCGATATGTAGATGTCGCAACCGGCTTGCCTGTTTCTGAAGCAAAATTGCAAGAAATCCGCAAGAAAGTAAATCAAATGGGTAGATCCAAAAACATCTCATTTACGGAAGAGGGTCCAGATAACATTGGGGGTAGAACCCGTGCGATTCAAATTGACCGAACCAACGTAAATCGCGTTTGGGCTGGGGGCGTATCCGGAGGTCTTTTTGTTTCGTTGAACAAAGGGAACCTTTGGAACCGTGTGGATGAATATTTTGCCGCTGGAGCAAACCCGTACATTTCCTCCATGACACAGACCCCCGACGGCGTATTGTATGTCGCAACGGGATCGAATCAAGAAGGATGGGGAGGTAATGGCGTATGGTACAGTGCAGATTTTGGTGCAACATGGAATACTGTTCCCAACACGAACAGCTGTACCCAAGTTGTGAGTTCCAATGCGGACAACTATGTTTGGTTGGCCACAACCGGTGGACTGAAAAAGTGGAAGGTAGGCGATGCTTCCCTAACCGCTGTACCCGTAACTTCAGGTTCTTGTACGGCCTTGGAAATTTCTAAGGATGGTCAGTTGGTGCTTTGTGCCTTCGGCGCGAATAAAACCTATGTATCAACGGATGCGGGGGCTAATTTCTCCGATCGTTCGGGTACTGCAGCCAATAACCTGGTTCCCACCAGTGCCCCTCGTATTGAGTTTGCCATTTCGGCTGTGAAAAACAGTTCAAATCATTACTCCCTGTATGCGGTTCGTACCAATTCCAACTTATTAAGCATGCATGTTTCTCACGATGATGGAGCAACATGGACTCAGTTCGTTGGGGCTTCAGGTCCGCCCAGTGAGTTTGATATTTTTCGCGATCAAGGAACGTACAATTCCATCGTCTCCGTCGTGCCTAATGATCCGGAGCAAATCTTAATTGGTGGAATCGACATTTGGCGTTGGAAACAAACGGTGAACAACCCTCCTTCCGGTGGATTTCAAAAAATTTCGATCTGGTCCATTGCTCCTCAATCCTCTGTTTATGTCCATGCGGATAACCATGAAATGAAGTGGGATCAAAACAATCGTTTTTACGCGGGCAACGATGGAGGGGTGAGTATTTCCAACGATTATGGAAACACTTGGTTTGTGGCTAACCGAGGGTATAATGTAACCCAGTTTTATGGTATTGCTTTCGACCGTGATGGAGCAGTAATGGGAGGGGCCCAAGACAACGGTACCCTTTACAATAACCACACCTTGTCTACTTACAAGGAGTTCCGCGAAGTAGGTGGTGGAGACGGATTTGAGTGTGAAATTTCCTATTTCAACCCAGCGATCATGTTCTCTACTATTTATTATAATAACATTTCAAGGTCAGGAGATAAAGGGAATACATGGAGTTCTTTTGAACCTCTTTTACCGGGAACTTATGATGCTCCTGGAACCGATGGTAGTGCCTTCCATCCCTTTCATACCGAAGTCTTTTTGTCTGAATATTACGACTTGAATTCTAAGGATTCAGTTACCTACATTCCAACAAAATCATACGCTGCAGGTGCTACGCTACGCATTGCTAGCCTTTCTTCGGGAGATTCAATAGTTTACACTACCGCTAATGCGTTGTACTTCGACGATACGTTGCTGTATGATCCTGCGCTCACTGCGAATGGTATCAACTACGGTCAGAACCAAGCCACCGGGGAATTAGTAGCTATGGGTACGGATACTATGATTTTTAACGTTTCTTGGGATACGCTACGTGTAGCCGATCCCTTCCAATCTTGGTTTCTCGTTTATGTAAACGCAAACGGCGGAGAATTGTGGGGAACGAGAAATGCCCTTCGGTTATCGGTACAAAATCCTCAATGGGTTTGTGTAGCGCGTGGCTTCGGTGGAGGATTGTTCAATTCGGTGGATGTTGAATTCTCTGAAAACCTTGAGCATTGTTTCATCAGCGCTGGAAATGGAGTTTGGCGTGTAGATGGCCTTGGAAGCGTGTATTCTAGCGATGCTAATTTCGTTTCAAAAGTTGGCTATGTAGGGACCGGAGCTCAAGCGACAACCCCTACCTATACCACTGCAACCAAGATCACTACAACGAATTATGAAGGGATTGCTGTAAATCCTTCAGATGCCGATGATATTGTATTATTCGCTGGATTCAGTGGAACCAATAGACGTTCGTTGAATGCTACTTCAGCGACTCCAACGTATACCGCACTTCCAAGCATTATTGCAGGTTCTCAGCCTGCATGTTATGATGGTATTATTGATCGAGACGATCCGAACATTATTGTGGTTGGAACTTCTGAAGGAGTCTTTGTTACCGAGAACGGCGGAGCCCTTTGGGAAAATGCCTCAGCGGGTTTCGAGGGCACCCCTGTATTTGAAGTACGACAAAGTTGGAGAACGTTCGAAGAAGGAAATAACCGACCTGGTGAAATCTACGTCGGAACGTTCGGAAGGGGAATTTGGAAAACAGCCGCTTATCTTGGACTAGAGGACCAAGGTTCGATTAATGATAATTCGAAGGTAAGTGACATGATTACCTATCCAAATCCTTCCAATGGAAATACAACGCTATCGTTTGAGTTAGCGCAAGAAGGGGATGTGATGGTTTCTGTTTATTCCATTTCTGGTGCTTTAGTTAAAACCATCAGCAAAGAGAAAGCCCTTTCAGGTAAACAAGAATTATCGATAGGCAGTGAAACGTTGAAGGAAGGAATTTATATTATCAAACTTCAATCGGGTAAGCAAAATCAGTCGGTTACGTTTGTGAAAATGTAAAACGATTAAAGAATAATTGATAAAAAGGCGGCTTGACCGCCTTTTTTTATGCCCTAAGTATGGGGTTCTTGTAGGTAAAATTTTTCGAGGGTAATCTTGCTTTTTATACCTTTGTTTGATAGCGTTAACATGATTACAAACGATTTTAGGAACATAACATGCCGTTCGTGTTTACAGCGAAAAGAAAACCTCATGTCTGGACTGGATCAAGATGAAATCGAAAAGGTGGATAACCATAAAGCGTGTAGTTTCTATAAAAAAAATCATTCCTTGTTTTTAGAAGGGTCTTTTCCCAGAGGGGTTTTTTGCTTGAACGCTGGAAAAGTAAAAATTTATAAGCGGGGGGAGGAAGGAAAAGAACAAATAATTCACATTGCGAAGGAAGGCGAACTGATCGGATTTAGAGCCATGTTTGCAGATAACAAATATGGTGTTTCGGCAGAGACCTTGGAGGAAAGTAATATATGCTTTATCCAAAAGGAAGATTTTTTATCCATGTTAGATGCCAATCCAACCTTGAGGAATGGCTTCCTCAAGGAAATGTCTCGAGAATTGTCCGATCGAGCAGATTTTATAACGCACATGGCACAAAAGTCAGTTCGACAACGGCTTGCATTTAGCCTTTTACACTTAAAGGAAATCTACGACGAAAACCCGATTAATTTAACCAGGGAAGACTTAGCGAATTTTGTAGGAACTGCCACGGAAACGTTAATTCGTTTACTTACAGAATTCAAGCAAGAAGGCTTAGTAGAAACCCAGGCAAGGAAAATTGTTATTATCGATGTGCATCGATTGGCCCTCGTTGCAGGGCATTAGCACAGGTTTATAAAATTTTCTATGAGGATGTGTCCGAAATTTCCAGAGACTTCCGGATGGAATTGAACCCCGTAAATGGGTTTATGTAGGTGTTGCATGACTTCGTTGATGCATTCATCTGAATTAGCGACAAGTTCAAAGGTTTTTGGAATGGAGATGCACTCACAATGGTCTTCTTGCATCTCGAATACGGGAGGAAGCCGATGTAATATTGGACAATCAACGAAGGATTCTATTTCATTTAATGTCCTGCATTCCTTGATGCGATCCGCAAACGCCTCGAACAGTAATCCAATAAGTTGATGGCCAAAACAGATGCCTAAGATGGGTATTTCAGCGGTTTTTATCCAGGCTGCCTGCTCGATAAACGGAGCCATATCTTCTTCTGTGATCAGGATAGGGGCACCCGATATAATGATCCCTTTGTAGTCTTTCAAGCAGGTTGGGCTAACCGAGAAAAAGGGCAGGGTATGAAAATCACAATTGTGATCTACGACTGACTCGATAGCGTTTATTTTGTTGCTGCCACAATCAACAATAAGAATTACGTCGGATTTCATTCAAAGGAAAAAGAGCACGATATGGGGCGATGATCTGAAAAAGGAATATCATGGGTTTGGAACGAATACGGGAGAATGCTTTCAGAGCAAAAGAAATAGTCGATTCTTCCTGCAGGAATTCTTCCCAAATAACTTGAACCGATGCCCCAGGATGTGGCACGAAATGCATCGTTCAATTTACTGTTAAATTGTTGGTATGTATAAGAAATAGGGGTATCATTGAAATCCCCACAAACAATCACTGGATAAGGAGAGGATTGAATGTGATTTAGAACTTTCCGAGATTGATCCGCACGCTTTAAATAGGCATTTCGGAGCTTACGCGTACTCTCTTTTACAGTAGAAACGATTCGAACTTTGGTTTTGGATCCTGGTTCTGTCAGGCGAATGGATTGCAAGTGCACATTATAAATACGAAAAGTATCTTGTTTTGCTACGATATCGGCGTAAATGCAATAGTTAAAATCCATTTCCCCTTGGTTGTCAAATGTTATATCGCCCTTTGAAATCATACGGTGTTTCGAAAAGATAGCAATACCAAAGTTTTTTCTTCCTTTTCGTCGATGTGCACTCCGTTCATGAAAATCTACAGAGGATAATATAGCGGTCACCGAATCAAACGTTTCAAAGGTGGTTGGTTTGTCTTGTTTGAAATATTCCTGAAAACAAGCAATATCTGGATTTTCCTTACGCAGAAATGAAAATATACCATTCTTCTGCGAACCACTTGGATCGTCGTATAGCCCAAATAAACGTACGTTATAGCTCAATACCTTAAGGGCATCCTTAGGAGCTGGTGTACTTGAAAAATGAAGGCTAACCAAACGCATATGCATACCAATTCCAAAGAGTAATATAAGCAGACCTAAAAAGCCCATTTTCATTCTAGCCCACAAGGCAATCGTAGTTAAAATAAATGTGACGATGAGCGATACGGGGTAGATTAAGCCAATGAAAGGAAGAAACCAAAAGCGTTCTGGATGAAAATATGGGGCCGCGTAGCCAAGCGACAAACATGTAATGGAAAGAATTAACGGAATAGTAAGTAATACACGAAATACGATACTTTTCATGGCTTTCCCTGTTTAAAAAGAAAATCTTTCTCTTTCTTGGTTAATGATTCATAACCACTGCTTGATATTTTGTCAAGAATTTGATCTATCTTTTTTTGCTTTAAAACCTTTTCTTCGTTAAATTCCTCGTCCGATTTGTAACGTTTTTCTCTCTGCGTTTTCCTAAAGAATTGATCTTTTCGGGGGATGCCAAAATCAAGCCGAGGAATTAAGTTATTTTTTCCGATACTAAAGATCAATCCAAATAGGGCTCCACCTAAGTGCGCCAAATGGGCTTTTTGATCATCCAATCCTAAACCTAAAAAATCGATCACTACAAAGAGTATGGCTAGAACGTAAATGGGGATGTTAATCACCCCGAACAGCATAATGGGGAGCTTCGGTTGGTGAAAAGCAGCGGCAACAAACAATGCCATAATCGAAGCGCTCGCTCCATAAACATCTTCATTCATTACCAAAACGTGTATTAAATTCCCGAATAGACCTCCTAAAATATACGTGAGAATAAGCCACTTTTTTCCGAAAAAGTTTTCGAATAAGGAACCCACAACCCATAAAAACAAAAGGTTGAACAGCAAATGTAAAAAACCAAAATGACTAAATAAATGAGAAATAATCGTCCAGGGAAATTGCAGTGAGTCGGAAAGAGATGCGTTCAAGTGAAAATAAATGGCAAGTTCTTCCGGTTTGATCCCCTGTGAAAAAAAGAGTAAACAGAGCGTTGAAAAAAGAATAAAAACCAATCCATTTAGCAAAACGAGTAAAACGACACCTCGCTTTGCGCCCTGTTGAAGGTTTATTCGATTAAACAAATCGGTCATGGTTCGTTTTAATAAAAATGATTGCGATCCTTTTTCCTCCAGTAGAGAACCATTCCGGCACCCACAATGGCACCACCTACATGGGCAAGATGGGCTACGTTATCCATCGGATTGTTTTCAAAGGATGCTAGCAGTTCATACACGAAATAGAGCGTTACTAGGTATTTTGCTTTTACGGGCAATATGAAAAAGAGCATAAACTCTTGGTTCGGAAAAAGTATGGCGAAAGCGGCTAATACGCCAAAAACAGCACCAGAAGCACCTAGCATGGTCGAGTTGACCAGACTTACGTAGCGGACTAAATCTTGCGTAAGGACATAGTTTTTGGTAGTTAAATATTGAGAAAGGTCATTATTGCCCTCATTCGGAGCTGCATGTTTAATAATTTGATCGATACTCTCCATGTTGTATCCCAAGGTTAAGGTTTCTCGCAAGGTATAAAGTTCATATGCCCCAACGATGTTGTAAAGAAAAAATGCCCCAAGCCCGCACGAAATGAAAAAATAAAAAAAACGCTTTGGGCCCCAGAGTTGCTCTAAAAACCCTCCCAACATCACGAATAACCACATGTTTAAAAAGAGATGCCAAAAATCTCCATGGGCAAACATATGGGTAATGATTTGATAGGGCTGAAACAAGGGAGATCCTAGGTAGTGACTACCTAATAGACCATTTAAATCAATGTTCTGTAGGCTCAAAATAAAGGTGGCAACAAAAACAATTACGTTTATTAAGAGTAAATTTTTGGTGACTTGTGGGAGATTGTTAAACATGTTTATCAAATAATTGATGAATCTTATCGAAGGGTAGGCTAATCACTATTTTTTGGTTAGAAGGGCTCATCATCCAATCTTTTCCTTCCCAGAGTTTTTGTATGAAATACTGTGCTTCTTTCTTTTCCTTAATGGATAGGTAAGATACCGATTGTTTTACCATGGTTAACACCAGTACGTGTGCTAAATCCTCCTTCACATCGGTAGAAAAAGAGAACCTGGTTATAATATCGTTGAGGCATTCCTCTAGTCCATTTTCAGGAATGATCTCCGGAACACCGACTATCGTCAATTGTTCCTTTGATAGCACAATATTGAACCCTAGCTGATGTAAAATAAGTTGATTTTCTTCAATAGCGCGGTACTCCTCTAAGGTTATCGGTTTTTCAAAAGGAAAAAGCAACATTTGTTGGTGCAACGGTTGCTTTACGAATTGGTCAATGATGCTGTCGTAGAGTACACGTTCTGCAGCCCTTCTGATATCAAAAATCAACACCGCAGTCGGTTGGTAACCAATGGCATATTTGCCTGCCATCCCCAATTCATCAAGGTTTAGCGTAATGGATGCATCCAAAAGGAGTGGAACTTCAGGTTCTTCATTTATAGCGTAAAAAGCAGCCCAATCTTGGGGTGATGCTGTTGGTTGCCGTTGTTCATTTACGTTGTCCATACCCCAGCGCGGGCTAACGGGATTGGGTTTTTCGAACGGTTGGAAGGGATTAAACGTTGGGTCTACGTTTATCGTAGGCTCAACTACTGGTTTATGCTGAAATCCTGCCGGTAAGTCAAACGCCGTTTCTAAATCAAAATCTAGGCTAGGGGTAAGGTTGAATTTACCCAACGACTCACGAATGGTACTGTGTAAGATGGAATATATAAATCGTTCCTCTTCAAATTTTATTTCCGTTTTAGTTGGATGAATGTTAACATCGATTTTAGAAGGATCAACCGAAAAGAAAATAAAGTAAATGGGATGAGTTTTTTCTGGAATTAAGCCTTCAAAGGCCGTTTGAATAGCGTGATTGAAATAACTGCTTTTGAAATAACGGGTATTGACATAAAAGTGCTGATTTCCCCGAGATTTTTTAGCCGTTTCGGGTTTTCCAATAAACCCTTCTATGGTAACAATATCCGTTTGGCAAGCAATGGGAAAAATTTTATTTTCTGCATTTTTTCCAAGCGTATCCGTGATTCTTCGTTTTAAATTTCCTTTGGGTAAATTATAGTGGATTTCTTCATTGTGAATTAACATAAAGCTTACGTCAGGATAGGCGATAGCGATATGAATAAACTCATCCTCTATGTGGTGAAACTCTACCGTGTCTGATTTTAAAAAATTTCGTCTTGCCGGTACGTTGTAGAATAAATTCTTTACCTCAATATAGGTTCCTGTTGCACAAAGTGCTTCAAGGGTGGATTTTTTTTTACCCCCTTCCATACGGATGCTAAATCCAGTTTGTGCCCCCTCGGTTTTGGTCGTCAAGGTAACATGAGAAACAGCAGCAATAGATGCCAATGCCTCGCCTCGGAAACCCATGGTGTTCAGGTTATATAAATCGTCAAACTGTCGAAGTTTACTCGTTGCATGGCGCTGAAAACTCATTTCGGCATCGACCGGGCTCATACCTGCCCCATTGTCTTTAACCGCAATTAAGGTCCTTCCCCCATCCTTAATTGTAAGGGTTATTTCGCTTGCTTTTGCATCGATGGCATTTTCTAATAATTCTTTGACAACAGACGCAGGTCGTTGAACAACTTCACCCGCTGCAATTTGATTGGCAAGGTTTTCAGGAAGAAGTTTGATTATCTGCATTTTTACAAAAACTAACAGACAAAAGTACGGATAATCGCTAAACTAGTACCCCAAAAAACCAGATTTAATAGTGTTTTATAAACGCACGATGGTCCCCATGTATTCAGCTTTTTCTCCTGGTTCTGGGTTAGATAATACCACCCTCCAAGCATAGGCTTTATTTGCATCAATCATCCTTCCTGAGCGCTTGTCAATACCATCCCACGGCATTGCAGCATCACGCGTTTCAAAAACAACACCACCGTCGCTTGGATCAATAATAATCATTCGGAAAGGCGTATTTCTAATGGTGAGCGCGTAAGGGATAAAAGCATTTTTTCTTGCGTCTTGCGATAAAGGTTCAAAGGCATTTACGGCCAACAAATTGTATTTTTCAGGAATGTAAAAGGATTCTTCTGTGGTTTGCATACAACCCTTTTCATCCATAACCTGTACGGAAAGTTTTTGCCCTCCTTCGGAATAAAAGGGTAAGCTTACGTCTTTACCCGATGCCCCAATGGATTTACCATTTACAAGAATATCCTTAACAGAAGCCTCTGATTTGACTTTAAAATTCTTCACAGGTAAGCCTGACGAATAATTCAATTCATCGGTATATACCTCCACATTCGGGCTTTGCCCCAGAATAAAACGTTGAACGGCTACTTCCCCGTTCCAAAGTTCATATTGGCCTGGACTTAAGGATAATGCGGTTTTCGATTTTGCGGGTAAGACCCTTGATGGTATCCCTTGCTCGTTTACTCCTCGCAGTTCAAGGGGGTATTCGTTGGTGTTATCGAATTCAAAAGAGGCATTAGCACACGATGGAACGCTTAGCGCATTGAAGGCCACCAAGGGCTTAGGATTTGAACCACTCACCTGCTCCAAAGAGGGTATGATGTCCATTGCAGGCGTCAGTTTGTTATCCAACATTATTGTCTCTGGTGTCACCAAAGGGGAAGGAACATCCCCTACAGTCGTTACGATAAAGTTATCCGTGGTCTGATTCTGGCAATTGAAGTTGACTTTTCCGGTAGGTACCGAATTTTCTGCAGTTTGCAATTGAACAGAACCTAGATTTTTACCATCACTAGAGGAAGGTTGCTGAACCGGTGTACCGGTATTCGCTGAGGAACTTTCTGGATTTTGCTTGCTCGAACCCGTTGTTGCTTTTGTATCTCGTTTTGCTGGGGTAGCGGTATTAGAAACATACCAGCTTCCAACCGCTACACCCAAGACAAGTAGCGCACTGGGTAAGCCCCATTTCAGAAATGGGTTCTTGCGTGGAGGAATTCCTTTATCGAGCTGCTTGGAGAGTGATTCCCATGCCTGTGGATTGTAGGGTTCCACATGGCTTTCTAGGGCATCTTTAAAAATATCATCGATGTTATTCATTCGCTTTTAATAAGTGTATATTTTGTTTCTAGCATTTTTTGTAAATTCATTCTAGCTTTTGCTAAATTGGATTTCGACGTTCCTTCACTGATTCCTAAGATTTCCGCAATTTCCTTATGGGCGTATTCTTCAAAAACATACAGGTTAAAGACAGTCTTGTAAGCTGGGGATAATTTATTGATGCAATCCATCGCCACACTATATTTCAACTGTAAATGCTCCAAGGATTCTTTTTCCTCCATGGGATTTTCTGCCGGTGTTTTAAAATCATTGTCTTGGTCACTCAGGAAGGGATTTCGTTTACCTTTCCGAATTGCATCGATAGCAGTATTTGAAAAGATACGTCGCATCCATCCCTCAATGGACCCTCGAAAGTCGAATAATTCCAATTTATCAAAGACCTTTATGAAACCATCTTGGACAATCTCTTGGGCACTGTCCCGGTCCTTTACGTAACGTAAGCAAACCGACATCATTTTCCCATAATAAGCCTTAAAAAACTCGTTTTGGGCTTTTCGTTCCCCTCGTATACACGCTTCAACAAGTTTTTTTAGGTTAGGATTTTCCAAGGTTTCGGGATTTGAACGAATAGGTTTTAAAATCAGTTGCCTTCAATGCTAAAATTTTTTATCAACTTACCATGATAAAATTAATGCAGTTATCGTAAATTCGCAATGTTTTACAAAGAATAAATAATAGCAAGAATATGAAAATTACCGTTGTAGGAGCAGGAAATGTTGGAGCCACTTGCGCTGATGTTTTAGCTACGCGAGAAATTGCCAATGAGATTATATTGTTGGATATCAAAGAGGGTTTCGCAGAAGGAAAAGCGTTGGATATTTGGCAAACCGCTCCAATAAACATGTATGATTCACGAACCATTGGGTCCACCAATGATTATGAAATGACAAAGAATTCAGATGTTGTGGTCATAACTTCAGGCTTGCCTAGAAAACCAGGAATGTCTCGGGACGACCTCATTGCTACGAACGCGGGAATTGTTAAGACCGTTACTGAAAACATAATCAAATATTCGCCAGATGCCATTTTGGTCGTGGTTTCGAACCCCCTAGATGTCATGACGTATTGTGCATACCTCAATGCTAAAGTAGATTCTAAAAAGGTTTTTGGAATGGCTGGGGTATTAGATACAGCGCGTTACAGGGCTTTCCTTGCCAGCGAATTGAACGTTTCACCAAAAGACATTCAGGCCGTTCTAATGGGAGGACACGGCGATACCATGGTTCCCCTTCCGAGGTATACAACGGTTGCGGGTATTCCAGTGACGGAACTAATAGATGCTGATAAACTCGATCAAATTATTGAACGCACCAAGTTTGGTGGAGGTGAAATTGTAAAATTATTAGGTACTTCCGCTTGGTACGCCCCCGGAGCTGCCGCAGCTCAAATGGTTGAGGCAATTGTGAGGGATCAAAAAAGAATTTTTCCCGTTTGTGCATGGTTGTCCGGAGAATATGGCTTGAAAGATATTTACTTAGGCGTTCCTGTAGTGTTAGGTAAAACAGGTATTGAGCGAATCATTGAATTGGATTTAAATGAGGAAGAGAAAGCCCTGTTGCTCGATTCTGCTGAAGCGGTGAAAAGCGTTATGGACGTGCTAGATGGCATGAACGCCAACGCTTAAGGCAGTTCATACGCCCCAAGATCCGGTGGATTATTTCTCGAATTTCCAAGAATATCGGTAATTACTGTCGATGGAGTACCACTGCCTTGTAATGGAGATGCGTTACTAAATGTGAAATCCCCTTCCGCGACATCGATAAATAAAGGGTCTACATTCCATAAAATATTACTGAAGTAGGCGGCCGTGGGAATTTCTTGATGTTTAATCAACGAATGATGAATGTTAAGATTTACGGTTGAGCCCTGTGATAGCGTATCCACGACGATTTCATTGTTCAAATTGCCACTGACAATGGAGTTTGATAAGGTTCCTTCCCCAATGTTCCCCAAGGTCGTAATTCCTGTTAGGCTATTATAAAAATAGTTGCTTATTCCTACCGCAGGAACTTGAGATCCACCATATCCTAAAAGATGACAATGATTAAAGTTAAAGTCACCACCTGCCAACATAAGTAGGGCATGGCTCTGGTTTTTTGAAATTATGCAATTTTCTGCTTTAACCTTCGCTCCTGCATAAATAAAAACTCCATATCGAGAGGCATTACTAATTCGCGAATTCTTCATTTCCAAGGTATAAGAAACATTCGAAGGATCCTCGCTATAAAGATGAACACCAGCGGTTCCATTTTTTATTATCGCGTAATCAATGACAGAAGGTAGGGCTTGGTGAAAATAAATTCCATAATATTGTCCAGGAACATCGTCATACATGCTTTCAAGGCGATCCCCTTGAATTACAACTTCTTGGTTTAATAGACCTTGAATTTTAAGGCATCCTTTATAGACATAGAGAATGGCATTTTTATGCATAAACAACTGGGTACCCGCTTGAATCTCCAAGGTTTTGGAAGAATCTACAGCAGCATATCCGTAAATTACATGAGGTTTGTCGTTTGGCCAAATGCCTTCGTTTAAATCCTTGTAATGAAAATACGCGTCTTGTCCCCAAACGGCTAATTGAACATATTGATTCACTCCGTTGGTGGTAAATTGAATGGAATCTTCCACCACCATGGGTAAGGTTTGGTTATTCACGGCCAACGTAACTTCAACGAATACAAATAAACTATCTTTTGCCTCGACGACAAGATTGGAGACCAAAGGTCCTTTTACGCCATCAACATTGATTCGAAATGGGGATTGATCGCCTCCCATAAGTGAAATTTGATCAATTTTTAGCGGCTTGTTCGAAGGGTTGTAAAGTTTAAATTGTTTGGTTGTAGAACCTACCGTAGTAAAAACGGTGTCGAAAACAACAGTGTCCGTTGAAAAGGTTAAATTTCCTTTGGAATAGGATAAATTTTTACGACAACTGGAGAGGGTACACCATGCTACGAGACAAAGAAAGGGGAGAAATAACGGGGCTCGCTTCATGGCATTCGGTAACGTACAAAGCTATGCATTATTTTCCTTAAAGGGCAATTATAAAATCCTACGTATCTTCGTAAATGAACCATTTTTGAATTTAGCGGTATCACCGCGGATTGATCGCAACGAATGATGAAAGTATATTTTATATTACTCCTCCTAATCACCCGGCCTCTCATGGCCCAGGTTCCATCGGTTACCAACAGCAACGGATGGTCACAATCCAGTATGCAAGAAGTACAGGTCGTAACCGATTCTGTCCTTTTGGAAAAGGTTGAACAAAACGAAGAAGATAAATCTTCCAAGCGAAAGGTACCGCATTACGAGTCAGAGGTCGAAGGTTACAGGGAGATTCGAACCCGATCAAACCTGAACCCAATGTCAAGGTCTGCAGCTCCCACGGTTCAAGGGCAAATGGATCAAAAAGCTTCACAATTGATGGAATTGGATCCGAATCGCGTTGAGACCAAAGTGCTATATTATGATGCGGGTAACTATGACGCACGACGGGCTGTATTTTTACAAGAAGCATTAACCCTAAATCCGAACCACAAGGAGGCTTTGTATTTATGGGCCGCCAATGCCATGGTAACGGGAGATACCCTAACGTTCAGTAAAACGTTAAACACATTGATGGCCTTGGATTTTTTTCCAACGGATGTCGTTTGTTATGCGGAAGACGTGTTGCTGTCAGTTCCTCAAGGGTATACGCTTATTACCCATGGTCGATTGGATACGTATGGATTTTTAGGCGAACAGTTTAAACGCGCTAGAAAGGATGTGCTAAACGTTTCCATGGAGTTATTGCAAAGCCCTCAGTATCGAACGCAATTAGGGAATCATCAGTTGAAATTACCGATCGATATGACCATTGACGTATCGTATTTAAAGGAATTAATTCGGCTTAATCCTAATCGGAAATTTGCGTTATCGATGACCCTCCCCAAGCCCTATTTCTTTGGTTTTGAAGAAGAATTAACCCCGAATGGTCTCGTTTTTTTATATCAACAAGAGACCACCATGGACGATTCCTACCGTTCCAACCTAAGGCTAAATAGTACGATGAAATTTTTAGAGTGTGATCAGAAAAAGGAGGACTCATATCGATTTCTCTTGAGTAATTATTTGCCAATGTTAATGTTTCTGGAGTCTACAACAAACAACCATTATAACAATTCCAAAGCCATAGAAACGGACATAGAACAAAAGAAACAAAGGATTAAAAAAGCCAATTAAGAGCATTAAATGCGCATCATAACATCGGAATATCAGGATTTTTCAGATGAAAAACTTATGACGGCTCTTCAACAGGGAGAGAAGGCGGCATTTGATGAGATCTATCGAAGGTATGCGGATCGCTTGTTTGGTTATTTTTTTAAGATGCTTTGGTACAATGAAATTCGTGCCCAGGATTTACTACAGGATTTATTTACGAAAGTCATTACCAAACACCATTATTACGATGCATCCCGAAGTTTTAAAACATGGATTTTTTCTGTTGCAGCGAATATGTGTAAGAATGAGTTTAAACGAAACGAGGTAAGGAAGAATACAAAAACAGGAATAGATCATTTATACTATGTTTCTTCTGATACTAATTTGGAAAAAGTTATCCATGAAAAACAATTTAAAGAGGCGTTATTGGAGGCTTTGGATGAGATGGATGAAAAGCACCGCGAAGTTTTTATTCTTAAACACATGGATGGATTATCCATCAAGGAAATTTCGGAAATCATGGATATTCAAGAAGGAACGGTTAAATCCCGCCTTTTTTATGCTATTAAACGATTGGCCAATCAACTAAAAGTGTATGAAAATGTTTGAACCATTGGAAGAAAAAATTTTAAGGGATCACCCGAGTTATATTGACTTGAGTTTGCATCAGAAAGATATTCTCAAAGCCTACTGTCATGATGAGGCGACGTATCAGGTTTTACGTGATTTGCTTTTTTTGAAAGCTCAGGTGGTTCATCCCAAGGTACCTGATGCGGTTAAAGAAAACTTAGATCGTATATTTGACGAAACCTTCGAATCTTCCAAAGGCACTGCGTTTGCACCGCGACGATTTGCCCTTTACGTGCTAGCCATCGCGGCATCACTGGGATTATTTTTACTCATCAAAGAGGTGTTTTTTTCTTCGACTCAAGAAAAGGTCATTATCGCAAAACAGGTTACCAACCCTAAACCTATGAATCCTCCCAAAGGGAAAAAAGTAATCGTTTCAACCGAGGAGCCAACGGTGGTAAAAGGGGAAAATGCACATCAATTGCCTGCTGAGCCTAAAAAAATAGTTCAAGAAATCCCAACGCCCACGGAGCCAATGGGGGTGGAAATGGAATGGAATACGCCATCGCCCTCCCCGTCGTTACCTCCCTCCGAAGACCTAAGTTATACATGGAGTGTACCGGGAGTAGTGGATAAAAGTCTTTCTGATCCTTATCAGGGAGATGCTAGGGATGATGTAGCGAAAGATAACCTGTCTGATCTGGCAACGCAGCCGGCGGGGGTTGGAAAGAAAAGCATTGCCATGGAAAAAAAGGTCCAAAAGCCCAAACAAAACAACCTTGTTGACACACGAGAAATGCTTAAGGTTATAAAACCTCTCTATTAATTCTTCAGGATAAAATGTTCTTTTGCTTGATGTTTTCGTATGCAAAGACAACCCATTCGAAAAAAATCAATGCTCACACTGAACCACGGATCGTTGCATAAGGTTTTCCAAGATTGGAACATGGAATTGCTCCATCGGATATCATCAATCAAAACCACCGTTTTTTCGTTCATTCGGGGCTTTAACCTATCAATGTAATTAAGCAAGGCTTCGCCATCGTGGTGCCCATCAACATAAATGAAATCGAATTGCTCGTGACCGCTTACATCAAGGTACTGATTAAAAGTGCTTTGAATGATCTGAATCTTTTCCGGCTTTATTGCATAGCGTTTTATTGTCTCATTGGCGATTTCAGCTACTTTTTTTGACCCTTCGACGGTAGTAATAAAGGCGGATTGATTCCCAAAATGCATTTGTAAAGTCCCTATGCCAAGGGAAGTCCCAAATTCCAAAATGCTATCGGGTTTTAAATGTTTAATGAGTTTATAAAGGAGGTGACCATATTTTCCTTTGGTAGCACTCGTACGGTACAAGGATGATCCATTCCTCAAGTTTCCAAAATGTTTTGAACCTGCTCCAAAGTCCTCCGTTTCAAAAAAGTCCTTTTGCTTCTTTACGTCAATGGCCAATTGCTTAAGCGCTTCCTTCGAGGCGGTATCCATGGTCTCTGCACGTAAATAAGATGTTAATTCATAAACAAACGGAGAATGGATGCCCTGTCTTTTTTTGGCTTGTAGATGATATTTTATACCTTCGAGGATTAGATTCACACTGCAAATTAAAACTTTTATCTCGTACGGCGATGGAACAACAGGAAGCAATGGATGAACAACGGGATATCTTGTTTTCCACTTTGGTTAGTCCCGATATCGTCAGACCATGTACGATGGATGACGGAATTATAGGAATAGGGGAGGAAGAACAGAGCTATTTTATTACCACTTTTCGTGAAAGTACGATTCCTTTTTCCTTTTTCATTCCCGCTTCTGGTGTAGGCTCTCGAATGTTTGAATTTATTTATCGGTTTAAGCAATCCGCAAATGATGCAGAGCGGGAGGATTATTTTCAATTTATCTCAAGGCTTTCAAGTTTTGCTTTCTATCCATTAATGGCTGAACGTTGGAAATCACTAACGTTAAATTCTGAAGATGAATTACTGGCTTTTTGTGATTATCTTCTACATCCAGAGGGCTTGAATTTTAGGGATATTCCTAAAGCTCTTTTTCCCTTTCATCTGGACGGTTTAACCCCAAGAACTCCCATGGAGTCCCATATTCTGCAAGCCTTTAAACTTTCTCGAAAACCATCGGAGATTCACTTCACAATCCAACAGAACCATGTGAAACCCATTGAAAGACAATTAGAGGAATGGTCCGAACGGTTTCCCATGGCATTGACGAGTAGCGTGCAGCCTAAACACTCTGATGCCTTTCTATTTGATGAATTTAAACAGCCGGTTTTGGATGGGCATGGCACCCCCCTTAGAAAACCATCAGGACATGGAGCATTAATTGAGAATTTAACCCCGATAGAAACAGCGGTTGTTTTTGTAAAAAACATTGATAATATACAATGCAACCGAATGGATGATGAGGTCAATCGATATTGGGAAATGCTCGGCGGTCTGTTGTTGCACCTTATATCAACCATTAACGAGGCAAGAGAAACGCAGGATCTCAATACCATATTATCCTTGAATCAGCGCTTTGGGTTTATACCAGAAATCGATGGGTTAGCGGATTGGGAGACCCTTTCCGTAGTGCTTAATCGACCGTTTCGGGTTTGTGGAATGGTTCGAAACGAAGGCATGCCGGGGGGAGGTCCTTTCTGGGTTAAACACCATGATGCCGTTAGTAAACAAATCATTGAAAAAGCGCAAATATCCCAAGGTCATCTGTCCAGCCTTTCGGCGAGCACCCATTTTAATCCTGTGATGATGGCCCTTTATAAAAAGGATTTTGATGGTCAATCCTTCGACTTATCCTCTTACGTACGTAAGGATTTATCCATGGCCGTAATGAAAAGAAATCAAGGTAAATTAGTATATCACATTGAAAAACCAGGGCTTTGGAACGGGTCAATGTATGACTGGAATTCCGTTTTTGTTGAAGTTCCTTCTCATATTTTCTCTCCGGTAAAAAGCGTACTAGACTTAATGGACCCGATTCATCAATGTTACTCTACCCAAACGGGAGGTCGAATGAAGGAGAATTGAGGAGAAAAAAGAATCGGATTTTCTATAAGGGTGGAGAATTCCAAAGAATCTTCAGCGCGTTTTATCGCATGAAGCGGCACCTCTCGTCCCATGAAATCAAAAGCCTTTAACGACGCTATAGGAAAAGTCCAAGGTTCAATGCTCCAGTGATTCGGTCCAATGGCGCGGATTGTTAATTTTAAGGCGTGTTGCTCCAATTGATTTACCCCTCCCACTTGCATTAAAAGACTGTCGGTGTACGTGCCACATGCGTTGGTACCGGTGCAGGATACCCAGTAGTTTCCTGGTTGAAAGGTGTGTAAGACGCTCGCTCCTTGTCCTGTTTGGTTATCATCAAAATTCCAAACCAATGATTCACAATCGGGGCAATTTGCTTCGAATTGGTAGCTTCCCGGGATTCCTCCGCTTTGGAACGTTGCATTAAATACCAAAAGGGAATCGGGATGAATTAATTTCCATGTACTTAAACTATCCATCACCGTAGCATTCACGCATTGAATGATGTTCCCTAAAACCATTGGGTCTATCCCCGGATTATACGATAGGTTATTGGGAATAGTTTTATGGAATAGTGCCGCGTAAAACGTGGCAGCGGCCAAGAAGGTCCCTGTTGTATTGGGATGTGATCCGTCGCCCGAATACAAAGGAACGCTTGGATATAGGTCTCGAAAATTTCGCCATGTCGCACCTACAGGGCTTACGCTTCCATTGCTGGAGTCTGCAATCCGAAGATAGGCACTTCGCAGGCGATCATTCATTTTGTAAAAGGTATTTATGCTATCCCATTGCGGGTCTCCATTTTCTCGTCCCCACGTCATGAAAAAGTTAACTTGAGCACAAGGTTGAATGGAATGAACGGAATCTGAAAGTTGAACGGCGAAAGGTAAGGTTTGAGAATTTACTTGCGCAAAGGGGAAGGAAGGTTCTTGGCTTTGACCTTGTAATATGACGTAATTCCACTCGTTGGAATGAATTTTTTGGTACGTCAGGGGATCCTGAGCGTGCATCTGAAAGGTATATCCTCCATTGGTTTTACTATCAACAAATGTCCAATCCCCCAAGGCTGCGGTGATTTGATAAAACATTCCGGGTAAATCGTTTGCATAGGTATAACTGTTTCCGATAAACAGAACCTTTAGGCTGTCAGAGGCCTGAACGCTAACCATAAAATTAATGAGGATGAGTGTTAAAATTCTATTCATATCCTTGATTTGTTCCGTAAATTTACGTTTATGAAGCGTACGTTACCCATCTTTTGGCTTTTCTTTTTGCTCCTTTGGGGTGTGCCTTTTACGATTTTATCTCAATTTCAGTTTACCTTCAACGATTCTATACCTGTAGTGGCTTTGGGAAACACAATGGAATATCCGTGGGCAGGCGGATTAAACTACGCACAATTTTCGGTTTTAGATTATGATGTTGACGGTGACGACGATTTAATTGTATTCGATCGCAGCAACGATCAGATTCGTGTATTTAATCACCGGATATTAGGAGCCAATCATTCGTATTATTTTGATCCTTTGGGAGATTCCTATTTCCCAAGTGACGTGCGTTATCGAATGTACTTGGCTGATTATGATGAAGATGGGAAAAATGATTTGTTTACCTATGGTATTGGGGGCATCAAAGTATATCGAAATACGGGTAGTATTGGGACAGGATTGCAATGGACTTTGGTAAAGAACTTAGTATATTCTGATTATAATGGAACGACCATGGGATTGTACGTAAGTTCTGCCGATATTCCTGCAATTGTCGATGTAGATGGCGATCAAGACCTGGATGTCTTGACTTTTTCCATTGCCGGTGATCATGTGGAATACCATAAAAACATGTCTAGGGAATGGTATGGACATAGCGATAGTTTGCTTTTTGTTTTAAAAAACAGATGCTGGGGAGGTTTTAAGGAGGAAGTGACTTCGAATGCAATTACGCTTTTTGATAACAGTACCTTATGTACTACTGGAAATGTCCCAAATCCAGAAATACCTTTGGTTATTAAGCCTGAAGAGGAGGAGAAAGCACATTCTGGGTCAACCCTATTAGCGTTGGATCTGGATCATTCTGGGGTGTTAGATTTGTTGGTTGGTGATGTGGCTTATGGAAATTTAAATAAGTTATTAAATGGAGGGACTAACCCGAACCAGAATTCAGCAATGGTATCGGTTGACCCTAACTTTCCATCGAATTCCGTAACGTTGAACTTACAATTGTTCCCGGGATCTTTTTATGTGGACGTTGATTTTGACGGTAAAAAGGACCTATTGTGTAGTCCAAATGCGAAAGGAACCTCTGAAAACGAACATTCGATTTGGAAATATAAAAATGCTGGGAGCTCGCTTAATCCGACGTTTATTTATGAAACGAATTCTTTTCTTCAACGGGATATGATTGAGCATGGTATCGGTTCGGTACCCGTACTAGCGGATGTTACGAACGATGGGTTACCGGATTTATTTGTTGCTAATTATTTTGCCTACAAGCCTACGTTGCAGAAAGAATCTAGAATTGCGTATTACAAGAACACAGGAACGTTGTTGAATCCAGTTTTTACCTTTATTGATTCCGATTTTTTAAACCTCAGTCAATTGAATTTAGGGTTTAGAATTATACCCACGTTTGGCGATATAACCGGGGATGGAAAGCCAGAATTACTTTTAGGCCTGGAGGACGGTTCCTTGCGATATTACGAAAATCAAAGTACCGGGAGTTCCCCTGTTTTTGGTCAAGGACAGGCGCAATATGCTGGGGTAGATGTGGGTCAGTTTGCGGCACCTCAACTTTTTGATTTGAACAACGATGGGCTTTTGGATTTAATCGTTGGCGAGAAAACGGGAAAGTTACTTTATTTTGAGAATTCGGGTACCTCATCCAATCCCAATTTTCAGTTAGTTAATGCACAATTAGGTGGTATTGATATTGAAGTTCAAACACCGGATGGCTTTCCACAACCCCATTTTTTTAAACATCAAGATACCACCTATTTAATGATGGGTGGTTTCGATGGAAAAATTCGGTTCTATGATAGCATTCAGCAACCGTTCAATGGAGTGTTTCATTTGCGTTCCTTTCCTTTTTTAGGATTGTCGTTAGGTTCTTTCTCATCGGTATTTGTAGAGGACATCGACCATGACAACAACTTGGATTTATACGTAGGGCAAGATTTAGGAGGGATATTTCGATTGGAGCATCAGGCAGGGGCAAGCTTAGCGACCACCGAAGAATCGATGGTTTGCAGTGTTTATCCTAATCCTTTTCAGGATGAATTGACGTTACATTGTCATGAGCCACTGGCCAACATAGTGCTTTATGCTCTTTCAGGCATGATTGTTTTTGAAGGAAATTTTCAAGAATCCACGGCTACCTTGTATCTTCCGCATGTCGCCAAAGGAGTTTACCTTTTGAAAAGAGAAGGTCAGATCGTTGGAAGATTTATTAAGGCTTAGCTAGGCTATTTGTATTGAGAACATCTCTTTTCCCATAAGGTGTCCCACGAGGAGGTCACCGGGTTTTATGGGGCCTACTCCTGCTGGCGTACCCGTAAAAATAATATCTCCTGTTTTCAAGGTGATGAACGTTGAAACGTATGCAATGAGCTGATCAATGGTAAAAAGCATCATTTGAGTATGCCCCTCCTGTTTCAGTAATCCGTTTTGATGAAAGGTAAAGGTGAGTTGGGTGGTATCTAAACCCGTTTTTGGAATCCAATGGTTTGAAATAACTGCACTTTGGTCAAACCCTTTGGCAATTTCCCAGGGAAGCCCTTTTTCTTTACATTTTTGTTGCAAATCGCGGGCGGTAAAATCGATTCCCAATCCAAAGGAAGAATAATATTTATGGGCAAATTCAGGGTCGATGTGTTTCCCCATGCGGTCAATTTTTACCAACAATTCGCATTCATAATGTACTTCTGAAGTGAAATCAGGAAAATAAAAGGTGTTTTCCTTGAGAATGGCGGTGTCTGGTTTCATAAAGATCACGGGCTCGGTTGGAACCTCCGCTTTCATTTCCGCAGCATGGTCTTTGTAATTTCTTCCAATGCAAATGATTTTCATTTTTTATTGAATTTAGACGCTAATTGAGAAAGTTTATCTGAAAGTTGCTCTTCTTTATTTTGTTCACGCAACGCTTTTATGCGCTGCACTTCATCGCGCAGTTTTTGCTTGGTTTCATTTGGAAAGTCGGCTTCAAGCATCCAGCCGTAGTAACCGGGTTCTAGGGTAAGCACCTTTTCAATGGTTTTGCCTTTATGTTTACCAAAGTTGTATATTATTTCTTGTTTTTCGTTTTTGGCAAGTCTACCTGCAAAGTCTACTGATCCATGGGCGCTATTTTTAGAAAACTCAGCTAATTCCTTCACTTCATTTGATAAACTTTCATAGCGCTCTAGTTGGGCTAAAAAAACATCAAGAGTAACCTGCGTATCGTAAAGTGCATCGTGAGCATTTTCCATGGTTTGACCACAATAAAAGGTATAGGCAGCGGCTAAGGTTCTTTGTTCCATTTTGTGAAAAATGTTTTGCACATCTATAAAATGGCGACCCTCCATGGGAAAAGGCTTGTTAATTCTTAAAAATTCTTCAACTAAAAAGGGAATGTCGAATTTATTCGAATTATATCCTGCAAGATCTGAATGATCAAAAAAGGCTATAATATCCTCCGCGACTTCAGTTAGCTTCGGTTTATCTTTCACCATTTCGTCTGTAATACCGTGAATGGCAGAAATCTCGTCAGGGATAGTTATTTCAGGATTGACCATAAAATTACGGTCTTCCTTAGTTCCATCCGGATTTAATTTTACTATCGCAAGTTGAACAATTCTATCCTTAGTAATCTGTGTTCCTGTGGTTTCAAGATCGAAAAAACATAAGGGCTTTTGGAGCCTTATTTTCATCAGGATTAGTCGAGGATAATAAATTCCGTTCTCCGGTTTTGGAAATGGTCTTCATCGCTGCATTTCACCCCATCACCACAAGGTTTCAACAATTCAGATTCACCAAAACCTTTATTCGATATGCGTTCAGGATTTGACACCTTAGATTTCAGGTAATCACTGGCCGTTTTCGCACGCATTTCTGACAACCACTGGTTGTAGTATTTTGTACCCCTACTATCGGTATGAGATCGAATTTCAATTTTAACCGAAGGGTTATCATTCATCAATTGAATTACTTCTTCTAATTTCGTTTTAGATTCTGCCGTCAGGTTGTATTTATCAAATTGATAATTGATCACGTATGGCCCTAAGAATCCTTTTCCACTGGATTCAAGCTGGAAGTTAACCACAACAACCGAATCTTCTAACAAATCGGTAGCAATGTTTTTGGAGGCACTGAGGTATCCTTCAGCATCGGCCTTAACGGTACCTTCGATGTGGGTTTCAAATTCATACTTATCGATGAGGTAGGAATTGAATGTTCCGGTTGCATTGGTTGATTTATCCTCCGATTTTGTATTAACATTAATGACAATTTTTGTGTTAGGAATTGGTTTCCCGGTGGCGATATCGGTAACAACACCACGAATTTCGTAGGTGGGGAACGGAACAATTTTTTTGTCATCGTCCAATATAAGTACCCGTTTGGTAATTATCTCAAAAGTTGGATCACAGGACGTTTTGAAACGGTTTGTGTATGGTTTTTTGGTCAAAGGACCGTAATAATAAGCTAGCTCATATTCCTTACATTTTTCAAGGGAACTAAAGAAACCACCGTCTCGCATACGAGGGGTAATTACGGATTCTGTCGTATTCGCACAATTCACACATTTTAGCGTAATATAAGAGTCTTCAGGAATTTCTTTTCCTTTGGTATTCACAATTCTCCCGTCTAGCATAGCAACGTTGGAGGGTGTTTCGTTGAGTGTACAAGAAAAAATATCATACATTCCTTTGGTGCCTATGCGATTGGAAACCACAAAGCCATTTTGTCCATTACCGTTTAGGCTGAAGCCCACTTCATCGGAAAAGGAGTTTACGCTCATACCCAAGTTCACGGGTTTACTCCACATACCGTTCTCATCTTTCGTTGCTTTGAAAACGTCATATCCTCCGATGCTTTCGTTGCCATTACTTACAAAATAAAGGGTTTTACCATCCAAGGAAAGGCTTGGCGCCATTTCATCCGAAGCTGAATTTAGCATCGATAAATTGGTGGCAGTGTTCCATTTGTCGTTTTGTTTTTGCGTCATAAAAAGATCCCATCCGCCTTTTCCACTCAAGGCATTAGAGACGAAGAAAGCGGTGTTCCCGTCGGATGAAACCGTGAACTGCATGTTGAAGGGAGGCGCCTTTTCTTTGCCATTGTTTACGGTTATTCCTACGTTTTTTGGTTTTTCAAAGGCCCCTCCTTTGTAGGATGCCATGTATATTTGAGGATCGTTCCATCGAGAATAGTAAGCCGTTCTTTCATCAAGGGATAGGCTGCTGATGAGTTCATCAATTTTGGGTTCGCTTAGGGCAAAGGATTGGGATGCAGACCACGCCCCGGATTTATTCGCTGTAACTTGATAAACATCAGAGGGTAGGACATGGAACATGGGTTCTACGGCAGCGGCGGAAAGGTTATCGGGCCTAGGACGTGCCGAGGAAAATACTACTGATTTTCCGTCGGGTGCGCAGATGGGGTTGGTTTCATCGTAGGGTGAATTAACGTCTGACCAGGCATTAGAACCTTCTTTTACTTCACCGTTTTGCTTTAGTTTCTTTGCGGAAGTGATTTGCGCAATCCTTGTTTTAGCTTGAGGAATTAACGTGGATTTGTTAGAAGTCTGTTCTATAAATTTGTTGTATTGCGCCAAGGCCTTATCCAAATTACCAAGCCGGTGATGGCAAATTCCAAGGTAGAAAAATACATCAATGGGGGCTGCCTTTTCGTTAGGCGAGTAAATGTCATAATTTACTTCGGTTTTTGCGGAAGCGATCTCTAGGTGTTTTAGTGCTGTCTCAGGATCCTTATTCATCCCAAGAAGAATAAACCCTTTACGATAGTTATAATTACCATTTTTCGCATCGAACTTGAGTAGTTTATCGGTAACCAAATCGGCGAAATGGTAAAAATTCTCTTGTAAGAATCGCGAACATTCCACTACTAGTTGTGGTTCGCTGGCACCGTTTATCATCTCTTTCACTTCGGTTTCCGTAATTTGGCTGAAAATCGAACCTGCAACTAGGCAGAAAAGGAGCGTTAGTTTTTTCATGGGTTGTTAATTATTCGTTGAAGATATTTAAAATTTTCTGTTGATATCAAATTGTTCCAAATAATCGGCGACGCGTCGCACAAACTGGCCACCTAATGCGCCATCTACCACGCGATGGTCGTACGAATGGGATAAAAACATTTTATGTCGAATACCAATAAAATCTCCCTCGGCGGTCTCAATAACTGCAGGCACTTTTCGAATGGCACCTAAGGCTAAAATGGCCACTTGGGGTTGGTTAATTATCGGCGTTCCCATTACGTTACCGAAGGTACCTACATTCGTAATGGTATAGGTGCCACCTTGAATATCTTCGGGCTTTAATTTATTATTTCTTGCATTATTTGCTAATTCATTTACGGCTTTGGTTAAGCCCATCAAGTTCAGCCGATCAGCGTGTTTAATAACGGGTACAATCAAGTTTCCTGAGGGAAGTGCGGTAGCCATTCCAATATTGATATCCCGCTTTCTAATGATAGTCGTCCCATTTACCGATACGTTTATCATAGGAAAATCCTGAATCGCTTTGGCCACGACTTCTATAAAAATAGGCGTAAAGGTTATGTTTTCACCTTCTCTCGCTAAAAAATCTTTTTTCACTTTATTTCGCCAAAGCACAAGGTTGGTAACGTCTGCTTCCACAAAGGATGTAACATGGGGTGATACCTGCTTAGACATCACCATGTGATCTGCAATCAGCTTTCGCATACGGTCCATTTCGATGATTTCTTCACCACCGGAATGCATGGGTGGTGTATTCACCGAAGGACTGGCTGTCGCCGGTTTGCTTGGCTCGAGGTTGAAAACCGATGTGGGTGCAGCGGTGCGGTTCGCTAAATGGTTTAGCAGGTCTTTTTTAGTTACTCTTCCCTCCATACCACTTCCTTGTATCGCATCCAATTCCGCTTGGCTTACCTGTTCTTTTTGGGCAATACTTCGAACCAAGGGCGAATAAAATCGTCCGTTTGACTCAAAAGTTACTTTTTCATTGGATGCAGGGGGGAGCGTGTCCATCGCAGGCGTTTTCTCCGGGCTTACCGATGCTGGGGCAGGCGTTGCGGTAACCGCTTCGGCCTTGACTTCAGTTGGCTGGGAAGTAGCCCCTTCGGTTGAAAGAATGGCGATTACGTCTCCGACTTTCGCTACTTCATCTTTTTGGAAAAGTTGTTTAACCAAAATTCCGGCAGCTTCCGAGGGTAACTCATTGTCTACTTTATCGGTTGCTACTTCAACCAAGGGTTCGTCCAACGCTACAGAATCTCCAATATTCTTTAACCAATTGGTAATGGTTGCCTCCGTTACGCTTTCGCCCATTTTAGGCAAACGAATTTCAATTTCCGCCATACTGCATTTTCTAATGTAGCACAAAGGTATGAAAAATGACTCATTTTTTTTGAGCTTTTACCGGTCAAGTTTAGGAATAGACTGGAGGAAAAATTTCACGTCTTGCATCACCGCATAATCCCGTGCATAAATGAGGTTGAATTTATCTTGTTGTTCTGGTGAACTACCCTCATGGAGGTCGGTAGGGGTGAGAACGCCCGTTTTAATTCGGGGTAAAAAAGGATCTGCTTTTTGGTTTTTATTTTCGGCAAATCCAATCCAAGTCTTTCTTGAAATCAACACGTTGAATGCATTTTGAAGAAAGCGTCTCTTGTTGGTGTAAATCCAAATGATGAACGGGCTGAGGAGTAAAAAAATCAACGCCAACATAAAATCAACAAAGCGCTTTGATCTTAAGTTTTCTGGGCGACTCAAGGAATTAATGTTAACCCGATACGCTTCACCTTGGGTATCGATCGAATTGCTTCCGATGATAAAATCTGCCTCTGGTTGGGCAATCTTAAAGTCAAGGGTTTTGAATTTAAGTTGAGACATGTAAAAAATAATCTTAGAAGCATCGAGGTTTTTTGCACTAAAAACGACTTCATCATAATCTCCAAAAGGTAAGGTATCAATCCAAATTTCCTCTGAAACTTTAGCTTCGAGATACGGTTCTTTCACGTAGACGCCATGTACATAGTCAATGTCCTGAATGTTCTGAATGAGTAAATTTTTAATTCGGTGGTATTCCTCGCTGTCTCCAATGATGAGAAAACGATTTTTTCGTAACGGATTCCATCCATTTTCTTGGCGAAAAAGATAAAACTGTATAAACCGATCAACGAAGGTCCATGCGATAAACCAAAGGCCGCCAAGCAGGATATAAAGCCTCGAAAATTGTAAGTCTTTTGGTAGTAAAGCATAGGTGGCTAAAATGATCAATGTCCCAATCAAGGTTCCTTTAATCGCCTTAGCAATGTTAAACGGGGGGTCATACGTGCCAAACAAAAGGTTTGTGGAGGACCAAAGGAGAAAATATCCCGGAATTAGTAAGGAAAATGCCGAGCTTGGAAAGGAAATGTGCTGATTTTTCCAGGGTAAGGTCAAAAGATATAAACCCAATAACAGGGTGCCTCCTGTCCAAAGGATAGGAAAAATTCTCTTGACGCCTCGATTTATAACGGCAAACAATGCTCGAATAAATATGCCGAGGTGAATCATTGCAGAAAACAAGGCGGCATGATTTTGCTTGAAATGTTTCTTAGCAAAAATGGACATGGCCTTATAAAAGACTAAAACATAATTTACGGAACTTTTCTTTGTGCTTTCTCCTTTGTAATGGATAATAGTAGTTTCGGGAAAATAAAGGTTTTTAAACCCCGCTTTCGTAATTCGATACGATAAATCAATGTCTTCTCCGTACATAAAAAATGTTTCATCGAGGTAACCGATAGCCTCTAAAACGGATTTTCTAAGGCACATAAAAGCGCCACTTAATACGTCGACTTCGTGGGTTTTTTGAGGATCTAAGTACCCCAGATGGTATTTTCCGAAAATGCGCGATTTGGGAAAAAGGGACGACAGGCCAAAAATCTTGTAAAAAGCCACCGATGGAGTTGGTAAGCCGCGCTTGGACTCAGGAAGAAAATTTCCTTTTCCATCGACCATTCTGACGCCAAGTCCTCCGATGGATTCGTCTTCCTCCATTTGGTGAATTACCTTCGAAAGGGTTTCTTCCTCTACCACGGTGTCGGGGTTCAGTAAAAGCACGAATTCACCCTTCGCCATGGCAATTCCTTGATTATTGGCTCGGGAAAATCCCACGTTTTCTTGGTTAGCAATCCACAAGACTTGGGGAAATTTAGTTTTTACCATATCCGCCGATCGATCGATGCTGGCGTTATCAATAACAATTACCTCAATTGCGGATGAACAACGGCTTTGAAACACCGAACTCAGGCATTGCTCCAAAAAATACGCTACGTTATAATTTACTATGATGATAGAAAGTTTCAACGCAATTTGATTATTTGCTTTTTATGGCAATACATGAAATTTCAATACGAGCATCCAAGGGTAAACGGCTCACTTCAACGGTTTCGCGCGCAGGAGGAATTCCTTTGAAAAAGGTTGCATAGCATGCGTTAACCTCATTGAAATCGTTCAAGTCCGTTAGGAAGATGGTGCATTTAACGACCTCATCCATCGTAAACCCTTCCGTTGCGAGTAACTTTCCTATGTTCGTCAACACTTGAGCCGTTGCCGCTTCCATCGTGTTTTGGACGAGTGTTTTCGTCTCGGGATGGATAGGGACATGACCACTAACAAACAGGGTGTTTCCTACCCGTACTCCGGGAGAGTAGGGTCCAATCGGGGTTGGGGCTAACGGATTGATAACTGCTTTTTTGAGGTTTTCCATGGCGCTAAGGTCTTTAATTCTACCTTTGTAAAAGTAAAACATTAAACCCAAATGCGCATTTTAGTTGTTGATTTTTACGATTCTTTCGTGTTTAACTTGGTGCATTATTTTACGTCCCTAGGGGTTGAGGTTGATGTCCTTTCGGATGCCCAGGTGAATCTTGAGGATTTGTCGTTTTTGAAGCACTACGAAGGAATTGTTTTATCCCCGGGACCCGGTTTACCCCATGAGACCCAATCTATGATGCCCATTATTGCTTTTTGTCAAGGAAGCATCCCCGTTTTTGGAGTATGTCTTGGCATGCAAGGCTTGGGGTTGTCAATGGGAGGCTCCTTGGTGAACATGAAAGAAGTGCGTCACGGGGTTACGACCAAACTCAGCTTCAAGGACAATACGTTGATTTTTAAAGGGCTTGTGGCACCGCTTACGGTGGGCTTGTACCACAGTTGGAAAGTGGAGGGAATTGATACCTCCCATGTGGCAGGTAGAGACGAACGTGGAACCATAATGGCATTGGCTTCGACTAAGTGGAAACAATTTGGGGTGCAATTTCACCCGGAATCAATCCTTACCGAGCAGGGTAAACAGATGATATACAATGTGGTGCATTATCTCTTTGCGCCGTCGATCCTGGCATGACGCTGGCGTTCAAGAACAAAAGGACGCTCTTTTTGTTTCCTTTTTTTATTTTAACATGAAACAGTCCTTATTTTTACTTTGCTTGCTCATTTTTAGCACGTATTTTTCCCAAAACGGTTTAGTCCGCGGTACAGCCTATGACCAAGCGAGCAATCAGCCTCTGCCAGAGGTGACCATTACCTTGGTCGAATTGGACCTTCAAGTGAAGACAAGTGCTCAAGGTGTTTTTGAATTTACGCGTTTGCCACCAGGTATATATTCATTTAAAGCCCAAGGAAAGGGAACGAAAGCCGCTTTTCAAAACGAAATTACGGTGACCAATGCAAGAACCGTTAGCTTGACGTTTTTTCTTGAGCGTGAACTCACGGAAAAAGTGACCCGTGAAATTGTAGTGAAAGGTCCCCGATTTCAACGCAGTGTTGAATCTCCTGTATCGTTGAAAACACTCAATTCAACCGAAATCGAACGGTTACCCGGAGCGAATCGGGATGTAAGCAAGGTTATTGCTGCCCTTCCAGGTGTGGCTTCGAGGGCTACGTTTCGAAACGACATCATTATTCGTGGTGGATCACCCGGAGAAAACCGTTTTTATCTCGATGGGATAGAGGTGCCAAACATAAATCACTTTGCAACGCAAGGATCGAGTGGGGGGCCCGTGGGCTTACTCAATGTTAATTTCATCAGTGAAGTAGATTTTTATTCGGGTGCGTTTCCGATGAATCGCGCCAATGGACTAAGCAGTGTATTGGCCTTCAAACAAAAAGATGGAAATCCAGACGGCTTGATCACCAATTTTGCCTTAGGTTCCAGTGATGCTGCCCTAACCCTCGATGGACCATTAGGAAAAAAAGGTAATTTCATTTTTTCTGCTCGAAGGTCTTATTTACAATTCTTATTTGCCGCATTGAAATTACCCATTTTACCGACGTATAATGATTTTCAATATAAGGTTAATGTTCCGCTGAACGAGAAGAATAAACTTTCTTTTATTGGGTTGGGTGCGATTGATCAGTTTGGGTTAAACGCATCGGTAAACGACGGGATTTCGGATACAGCACAACGGGAATATAACGATTTCTTACTTGGAAATATTCCCATGCAAAGCCAGTGGAATTATACGTTTGGGGTGAATTATCAACACCTAGGCAAGCAATCAATACAACAGATTGTGGTTTCTAGAAATATGTTGAACAACAAAGCCTACAGGTATAAGGATTTGATTGAAACCCCTGCGAACCTCATCCAGAATTACGCATCCTTTGAAGCCGAAAACAAAGTGCGTTTGGAGCATACCTATCGGAAAGATGGTTTGAAGTGGAACGTGGGCTTGGCCTATGAGTATGCGAGGTATAGAAACGAAACCTATAATAACATAACCGTTCAGGGAATCCCGGTTGTTATTGACTACACCTCAGATCTGTTCCTCAGTAAATACGCCGTTTTTAGCCAATTGAGCCAGGCGTTTTTAGATGAAAAACTGAACCTTTCGCTGGGGGTTCGAATGGACGGATCCAATTACAGTAAGTCCATGGCCAATCCATTCAAGCAACTTTCACCGACGCTTTCTGTAAATTATCGTTTAACGGATGCTTTTGCGTTGAACATGAATGTGGCTCGTTATCACCAGATTCCAGCTTACACGATTCTTGGATATCGGGATAATGCCGGATCGCTAGTTAACAAAGATAATGGGCTTCAATACATCCGAGCGGATCATTATGTTTTAGGGTTAGAATATCGAACCAAAAAGAGTTCGCGCCTAACCTTGGAAGGGTTTTATAAAAACTACAGCCGGTATCCCTTCAGTTTAAAAGATTCCATATGTTTGGCAAACCAAGGTTCTGATTTTGGTGTGGTGGGTAACGAGGCCGTAAAGAGCCTTTCTAACGGTAGGACCTATGGCGCTGAGTTTTTATTTCAGCAGAAATTGTACAAAGGATTTTATTCTGTTTTTGCCTATACCTACGTGATCTCGGAATTTGAAGACAAGGATGGGGCGTACATACCCACTGCGTGGGATAGCCGACATATCATATCGTTGACGGGTGGCAAGCGGTTTAATAAAGGATGGGAAATTGGAGTGCGCTGGTTGTTTTCGGGGGGATCTCCATACACTCCCTATGATATTGCAACCTCCAGTTTAATTTCCAATTGGAACATCAACGGTATCGGATTGTTGGACTACAACAAACTGAACACGGAAAGGGAGTCCAGCTTTCATCAACTCAACGTACGGTTGGACAAGAAGTTTTTTTTAACGAAGGTTAATTTAAATTTCTACCTAGATATCCAAAACGCCTATGGTTATAAAACGAAAGTGGCTCCTATCTTGTTGGTTCAAACCGATGCTTCAGGGAACCCGTTGGTAGATCCCAATGACCCCACGCGTTATCAAACGAAACTCATTGAAAATACCTCTGGTATCGTTCAGCCTACCTTAGGGATCATCGTGGAATTTGCTACCAAGCGAAAAGCCCTACCAGGAGCGGCTAATCCCAAATAATGCGCTTCTTATTTTTGGAAAGAAATGCCTTTAGATCCTCTGACTTCTTGAAGGAGGTTTTGCAAAATTCTGCAAATTCTGGGGACTCGTAAAAGGTGTTGTAAACTTTTTCGCCATAGACATGTGCTACCATATGTTCTTTGATCATTAGTTTTGGCTGCGTGTTTAAATTATTCTGTACTCCCTTTAAATAGGAAGTTACCGATTCCTCATAAAGTGCCATAAGTTCTGAGTTGTTTTCGAACGTGGTTTTCCACTCAGCATGTTGAGGAAAGGTATACGTGGATTCTTCTTTTTTGGCTTTTTGTTGGATTGGGTTATTGGGGGTATCCCCATCGGCTTCCGTTTTTACCTTCTTAACCACGGGTTCTTGTTGAACCTCTTTCGGTTTTTCGGTGCTTGTCTTCAACGAAGTGGAAGGATCATTAGGGGAAATAGGCAGTGTCGCCTTTGGTTTAGGGAGTACTTTAGGTGCCACGCGCACCGCAGCACGTGGTTCCTCATTAGAAGAACAGCCCAAAGCGATAACCAAGGGAAGCGCCAGAAAAAATCGATAAATCATAATCAATGAAATTCAAAATGGATAAGAAAAACAACGTATCTTTGCACCAAAATACAAATAAAATGGCAACGAATCGAACTTTTACTATGCTTAAGCCGGATGCAATTGAGAATGGTCACATGGGGAAAATCTTGGCAATGATTATCGATGCAGGTTTCACCATCAAAGCAATGAAATTTACAGGCCTTAGGCAGGATCATCTTGGAGGGGCGGGCCCAGTGACACTAGTTTCCCCACCGCCGACCACATACG
>JBJTWF010000127.1:0-9080 GCA_046081565.1 Flavobacteriales bacterium
ATACCCCATTCCCTTCCAGATACGAGAACAAGCGCATTGCTTCCTGGGTTTTTATACAGTCCAATTTCTGCTGATTCAGAATTAAATTCAACGTTTCCTGTCGAAAAATAAGGACTGTTATCTTGAGCAAACCCAAGCGATAAAAATCCTACAAAAAAGGATAAAAGTATTTGTTTAGTCATGGTCCTTTGCATTAAAAATATCGAGGTGATTTAACGTCTGATTTTTTGTAATTGAAATCATAAGAAAGCAAAACCTCAAACGTACCGTTATTGTAATTTCGAAGTGCGGTCATGCCGTACTCTGCTGCCAAACCAACGCGCAGTTGTCGGTTAATTTGGTATTGAGCAAACCCTCCTACCGCAGCATTCCAACGGTTCATTGCACCAAGCCATAGCTTATCTGCATAAATACCCGCCAACGAAATATCTAAACTGAATGGAGCTCCCGTTGTCGCTTTCGCTTGAACACTAGGGCGCAATTTCCATTGGTTAGAAACAGGAAAGACTCCACCAACGATTCCAAAATAATGACGCTGTTCGCGATAGGCATTTGGGGTTGAACCGCTGTTTTCAAGTATTCGAGGAGAACTTAGACCAAGGAAGAAGTGTTCGTCATGGTAGTAAACACCAAACCCTACATTTGGATTTATTTGATTCGTAACGTTTTGGAAGGCAGGGTCATTTTGCTGAACATTAACAAAATCACCGGTTCCCACGTTGAGCATGTTCATACCTCCCTTTAGTCCTAGCGCTAAACGCGCTTTGTCACCTAATTTCAGGGTATACGAAAAGTCAACATACACCATGTTTTGCCTTACGGGGCCAATCATGTCATTGACTGCTGTTAAGCCCAGTCCAACCGACTTATAATTCAGTGGAGTATGAAGGCTAAACGTGGTTGATCTTGGCGCACCCGAGAAACCTACCCATTGCTCACGGTGTATGGCCGTTGCACTCAACATGCCTGAGCTGCCCGCGTACGCCGGATTAACATGCAAGAAATTGTCAAAATACTGGGTGAAGTGTGGGTCCTGCTGTGCTTGAACCATGGTAGTAAAAACCAAAACACTATAAAAGAAAATTCTTTTCATAACTCGAAAATGAGATTGTAATTAACGCTTAATATATAAGTAACCCTCTTGAACGTCTGAGCCATCGCCAAATTTATCAAATAGGAAGAAATACGTTCCTTCTGGTAATAATTCTCCGCCAAACGTTGCGGCATTCGCTTTTCCAACAAATTGATTGGTATACCCTGGGCCGTAGTGATACACCTCAGTGCCAAAGCGATTAAAGATGGACAAATGATTGTTCTCGTAGTAATCTGCTCCAGTAATGGTCCAAGCTTCATTAAAATTATCGCCGTTCGGTGAAATCCCTTCCGGAATAATCAATTCTTTGAAACAGGTTGCCAAGGCTGGTAATGGATCGCATGGGTCCAAGGGGTCGCTGCCTTGCGTTACCTCTTGACCATCGTTTATCCCGTCAGCATCCGTATCGGGGTTGAAAGGATCGGTAGTTAACGTGGTTTCAACGCCATTGATTAAACCATCGTTGTCACAATCTGCGTTGGTGTATTGGTCACCTACCGGTAAACTTATGCTTGCTGCAACAAAACTACACGGATCGGTTAAGTTCGTATTGTCGCTTACTTCGCTGCTATTCGTTACGCCGTCTTCATCACAATCCCATGCATTCCAAGCCGCACTTGTCGGTACGGTTTGACTCGATGCGATAAAATCACATCCACTCTGTGGATCTGTGCTGTCCCCTAATTCATCTCCATTTAATACCCCATCTCCATCACAATCTTCATTCATCCAATCCGAGGTTTGCGGCATAGTGATGCTGGACGCTACGTAATTACATACATCTAAATAATAAGTGCTGTCCTGAATTTCATCTGCGTTTTGCACCCCGTCGCCATCACAATCTAAGAAAAACCAAAGGGTATCTTGTGCAAGCGTAACATTAGCGGGTAAAAAGGAACACGGATTTGTAGGGTTGGTGTTATTCGTTAACTCATCGGCATTGGTCACCCCGTCGCCATCGCAATCTAACGCATTCCATCCCGCTGCAGGGGATAATGATATGCTAATGGCGTAAAAAGAACACCAATCCGTTCCGTTGGTATTCGAAAGCACTTCGTTTCCGTTTGTTACTCCATCCCCATCGCAGTCCAACGCTTCCCATGTGCTAGTAGGCGTGGTATTTTGAGCCATAAAAGGAAAGGAACAATCGTTGTTAAAATCATATCCCATTCCAAGTTCTAATCCGTTGGTATATCCATCGCCGTCACAATCCGCATTCACCCATACGCTTCCATACGTTAATGTCTGGCTTGCCACCAAGTAATCACAAGGATCATTGGGATCGGTGTTGTTGGTTGTTTCCGTGGCATTTGTAACCCCATCGCCGTCGCAATCCGCGGTCGGATTCAAATCGCATGGATTAACCGTAAGGTACACCCAAGCTTGGACACAAATATCGGTTAAGGGGGCAGCAGAATCACAAATTTGATAAAAAATGGAATCAGATCCAGAAAACCCAATGGTAGGAGCGTAAACTATCTGACCATTTAACAAGGTTGCTGTTCCATGTACTGGACCAAAAAGAATCGCAACACTGGATAGGTCAATCGGATTATCAATGTCCGAGTCGTTGGTTAATTGGTTAAGTGTTGTTATCGAATTTTCACCTACCGTAAACGCGTCGTTCAAGGCAACAGGAGCGTCGTTAACCGGAGTAATATCAATAAAAAGCGTATCATTACTACAAGCAGATGGTAGGGGAGTTCCAGCATCGCAAACGGCAATTACAATGGTTTCTGTACCATAAAAATTGGCATTCGGCGTGTAGGTGAAGGAACCATTCGCGGCAATGGTAAACGTTCCGTTGGTTGCATTTACCACGGGTGTGGTGGAACAGGATAAGGACGCGTTTTCGATGTCATAATCTCCGTTGGACAATACATTCCCTGTTTGAATTCCCGCATCTTCTGTTACGGAAATATAATTTGAAAACGTCACGGGCGCATCATTTACCGCACTGAGATTCACGGTAATTTGTGCTGTATTGGAAGTCTGCCCTAGGTTGTTCTGAATGGTATATTGAATGGTTTCCGTACCGTTGAAATGAGCGTTTGGAACGAAGATAACATCGCCGGTAAAATAGTCAACCGACCATTGACCATTCGTACTAGTAAAAGACGATTGGTTCCCCGCTAAGGAAGGATTGATATCCAGCGTTGAAAGCACTAAACTGCTCGCATTGGCAATATCATTGTTTTGGATGGTAGCTACCGTAATGACTTGGTCTTCGTTTCCATTTCCACTGTCATTATTGGCAATGGGCTGAGCAACCATGGAAATCGGCGAAACTAAGAGCAGTACGAATGTTGAAAACTGGCGTAGTTGAGCGTATTTTTGATTCATTGAGTCAAAATTTTATTGAGCCCAAAGATAAGTAAAAATTTCAATAACTGTATGTTAAAATACCGTTTACGCATAATGATGCAACGGTTAAACCATTTGATAAACAGCGCGATAAGATTAGAAAAGAACTAAAACCCAGCCGCCTATGGCTAGGAGTCCACAAAAAATCAACGGAATCACGATTACATTCGGTAGGTTAACATGCATTGATACCGTAGGTTTTTTAAAGAAAATAAGGAGCAATCGCAGATACACGAAGGCGCCAAAAATACTGCTCAATAATCCAAATAACCCAAGCCAATGGTGTTCTTTAAAGGTGTCTTTTAGGATTAAAAATTTACCAAAAAATCCAGAAAAAGGTGGAATTCCCATGAGCGAAAGAATGGCGATTAATCCGAGGAAGCCTAAAATGGGGTTTTGGTAGCCGATCCCTTCAAAATCTTCGATACGATCCTCGTTGGATCCGATGGACATAGCGATGAAAAGAAGCATTAGGGTGGAAGCTACATAGGGGATTAGATAAACTAATAGTCCATCAAAACTTGCTTTTTCGTTGGGAAGTAGGGTTAACAAGGCAAATCCTGTACTGCTAATACCCGTAAAGGAAATCATCCGCTTCAAGGATTGTTGGTTCAACGCCGACAAGTACCCCACTAACACAGACCCAATGATTACGATGGATAAGGCCATGTTCCATGAGCCCCCTAAACCTTTAAACGCAAACGTAAAAAGTTTAAATGCAGCAACAAAAACACTGATTTTTACTACGCTTACCATGAAGGCTAGAACGCTCTTTGCGCTGGCTTGATAAATGTCCGGATTCCAAAAATGAAAGGGAAACCCACCTAACTTAAATAAAAGTGAACCCAGAATGAGCAGCACACCAACCGGTAAAAGAATTTCGGGATAAAACGGCTTAATAAGCGTTGGGGTTGATGTGATATCGAAGTCAAAATGTCCTGTAGCTCCGTACACGAGTGCAATTCCCAATAGCATGATGGCCGTCGCAAAAGAACCCATGAAAAAATATTTCAATGCACCTTCGGCGGCAAAGGTTGTATTTTTCTTAGATCCTACCAGTACATAGACAGGGATGGAAAGGATTTCAACGCCAAGGAAAAACATGAAAAAATCTTTGGATCCGAGCAGGATGAGTCCTCCACATAAGGAAAAAATCATCAAGGCATTTAAATCGCCATAGGTGGAAGACGTTGATTTCTCTTTACTAAACGAAGCGATTTGAATTAATAAGGTAAAAAGGATTAGGGCCAATGCGCTGTACGGCACTAGGGCTTTGTCGCTCGTAAAAACCAAGCTGTCACTAAATGATTTTACTATCGGCTCGTAGGCCCCTTGATAGAACAGGACTATCCCCGCGGAACATAATCCGGAAAGGTTGAGCCATAGATTCAATACAGGTTTGTTTTTCATTCCAAGAAAAAGCGAAAGTATACCTGTTATAAATAAGAGTAAAATAGCATCCATTATCGTAGAATTAACGCAGTGTACTAGGTTTGATCAAAAAGGTGTTTAATGGTCGGTTTAATGACATCAATAAGGCATTTCGGAAATAGACCAATCCATACACTTAACAGCGTAATAATCAGATAAACGATTACCTCGTTCCAAGGGAGGTCTTCAAAGGTTTGTTGAACGGGAGCCCCCATCATACTCATTTGGTACGTTCTCAGCATATACACCGCACCAAGTACCAGCGTGAGAGAGGATAAGATACCTAACCAAAGGTTAAATTGAAAAACCGATTTAATCAATAAAAATTCTCCCAAGAAGCCCGCGGTTAACGGTACAGATAAGGCAATCAAGGTAAGGATTCCAAACCAAAGCCCAAACGACGGTGCCAATTTCGCGACGCCTCCCATGGATGATAAACTTTTGGTTCCAAATCCTGCTTCAAGTCGATGAGCAGCCATGAAAAGTCCAACGGCAATTAACGAGTGATTGACCGTTTGAACCAAGGCCGCCGTCACGGATTCTTGCGTAAATATCATGATACCGGCGACGATAAGACCAAGATGGCTCAAGGAAGCGAAGGCGAATACTTTTTTAATGTTATCCTCTCGCATTGCGATAAGGGCTCCATACAAAATTCCTACCACACCAAGAATAATCACAGGCATCTGCCAATACGAAAGGCCCTGAGGGTTTAACGGGATCATCCATTTAATTAATCCAAATAAGGCCATTTTTAGCATGATGGCCGATAACAACATCGTACCAGCCATGGGAGCCGCGTCGTATGTGTTTGCCTGCCAGCTGTGAAACGGGAAAATCGGAATCTTTATCGCAAAGGCCAATAGAAACCCCGACATAATCCAACAGGTGTATTGGGCGGGAATAGCCATATTAAGCAATTCGCTGTAGGCAAAGGATTTCCATCCAAATTGGGTAAGCGCAATAAGAGAGAATAACATTCCCAGTGACCCGAAAAGGGTGTAAAGGAAAAATTTAAACCAGGTTTTTTGACCCTCGCCGTTTCCAAACCAAAACAAAATAAGAAAAATCGGAATCAAGGCTAATTCCCAGAAAATGTAAAACAGTAATCCATCTTGCGCTAAAAACAAACCGTTTAATCCAAATTGCATCAGAAGAAAAAGCCCGTTGAACAAAGAGGATCGACTTTCTTCTTTACTCCAATTCGCTAAGGAAACAAGAAAAAACACCAGGTTTGAAAGACCCACCATAAGTAAGGACAACCCATCATAACCCATTTCCATGGTAAACCCTAGGGAATTGTCTTTGGCTAATGAAAAAAGCGTTTGATAGGTCTCGGGTTGATACGAGAACAGTCGAGCCAAAACCGCTCCAAGGGAAGTCAACGAGGCGGTAAGGATAAAATATCGACCAAATTTTGGTGACACTATAAAGGCCACCAAACCAAAATAAAGGGGGAGTAATACTAATTCCAAAATGTCGCTTTTAATAAAAACACCAATACTAACAACGTCAACCCAACAACCATCCAGTCGAGGTAGGAAGACAATTTACCGTTTTGAATTTTTCCGATGGCCTCACCCCCTTTTTTACTCCAGGCTGCGAGCCCGAAAACACCCGCTAGAAAAAACCTCTTTTCGGCCTGTTGATTTAAAAAAGTACCAATCTTCTCCGTAGGGCTAACCCAACATTGGTGGTATATTTCGTCCCAGTATAATTTCCGAGCCGATAGTTGTTCCCATCCGGTGAGTGCGTCGTCTTCCTTGGCTAGGTTAGCTTTTTTTACGTATTGTTGGTATGCCCACAATAAGGTGCCGAGGCATACGATACTTGCTACCGCCATAAGCATCAAGGTTACATTTTGGGAGGCCTCGTGCCCATGAATTTTATCGAGACCATAACTATGGTTTAGGTAGCTTGATAACCAATGATTTCCTTTATGGATAAAAATACCCGGTAAATTCAACAACCCACCAAAGACGGAGAGTACCGAAAGAACCATTAAGGGTATTGTCATATTGGAAGGGCTTTCATGAACATGTTTCCACTGTTCTTCCGAACCGCGAAATGTTCCGTGAAACGTTAGGAAATAGAGTCGAAACATATATACTGCGGTCATGAGCACAGAGAACATGATGACCACATACAAGAGTAGATTCGATTCAAAAAGATGTCCAATGATTTCATCCTTGGAATAAAATCCGGATAATAAGGGGAATCCGGTTATGGCTAACGTACCAATGAGAAACGTAGCATGGGTTATCGGCATCCCTTTGCGTAAGCCACCCATTTTTCGAATGTCTTGTTCGTGGTGCATTCCATGGATTACACTTCCTGAACCTAGAAAGAGTAAAGCCTTAAAAAAGGCATGCGTAGTGACGTGAAAAATAGCCACCGTGTAGGCACCCAGCCCTAGGGCTACCACCATGAGTCCCAATTGGGAAACCGTGGAATAGGCCAACACTTTTTTGATATCGTTTTGGCGTAAGGCCATAAACGCAGCCACCAAAGAAGTAGCAATACCCACGTAAAGCATAACTTCTTTTGCGATGGGGGCGAGTTCAAAAAGAAAATTAGAACGGGTAACCATATAAATACCCGCAGTAACCATGGTAGCAGCGTGGATCAGTGCCGAAACTGGGGTTGGCCCTGCCATGGCATCCGGAAGCCATGTGAATAAAGGAATTTGTGCGCTTTTTCCCGTAGCAGCCAGAAACAAACACAGGGTAATACCTAAAACCGTTAGTTTACCGAAGGAAAAACCACTATTGGGTTGAACGGCGGCGGCAATTTGATCAAATTCCAAGCTGTGAAAGGTAGCCAAAAGCATGAAACAGGCGAACAAAAGTCCAACATCACCAATTCTGTTCATTACGAATGCTTTTCTAGCGGCCAAACTATTGGCGATTCCTTTTTGCGCATCACTGTAATGAAAACCAATGAGTAAGAATGAACAGATTCCAACGCCTTCCCAGCCGAAGAATAAAACGAAATAGTTACTTCCTAATACCAGCAGTAACATGGCAAAGATGAACAGGTTTAAGTAAACAAAAAACTTGCTGTACCCTTCATCAGACGACATATACCCCATGGAAAACAAGTGAATTAGCGTCCCAATGCCCGTAATAATCAAGGTCATCCACAAGGAAAGAGAATCCAACAAGAATTGAACATCGAGGGAGAAGTTTGAGAGGGTTAGGAGGGTAAAGGCTTTAACTTTTTGAGCCGCCCCAATGTGATTAAAAAGTATAAGCGCCACGATAAAACAAGCGGCAATTACCAAGGTAGAAAACCCGCCAGAAACCGTTTTTGAAATGCGTTTACCCATAAAAACATTAAAGGCAGCACCTACTAAGGGGAGGCTTAACAAAAGATAGAGTAGGGTACTTACTGTCATGAACGGTCGTTTATTTGGTTAAAAAGACTTATGTCAATGGTTCGTAACTTTCGATAAGCCAAAATAATGATCGAAAGGCCAACAGTAGCTTCAGCAGCGGCAACCACCACGATAAAGAATACAAAAATTTGTGCGTTGGCTAGTTGATAATAAGTCGAAAAAGCTACCAACAAGAGGTTGACCGAATTGAGCATGAGTTCGATACACATTAAAAGAACAATCATGTTCCTTCTGAGTAATACTCCTACAACACCGATGCTGAAGAGGAGCAAGGATAAAACGATAAAAAATTCAATATTTAAAGGGGCAGTACTGGTTTCCATTATTCAATAGTTAAGGTTTCTTTCTTCGCAAGGAGGATGGCACCAACCATGGCTGAAATAAAAAGAATCGATGAAATTTCAAAAGGAACTACATAATGGGTAAACAATTCGTTTCCTAGTTGCTTAACCAGACCAATATTCGATAGGGTCATCCCATGGGTTTTTCCCACGAGTAGCGCATGCTTCAGTGCACCAAGGAGAACTATAAAAAGCAATCCCCCCGAACCTATGGCTAAGATTTTAGAAACCATGGGTGTAAGCGGTTCGGATTCTTTGTTAAGGTTGAGAAGCATAAGGACGAATAAAAACAAAACCATAATGGCTCCGGCATAAACGATAATGTTCACGATGGCTAAAAATTGAGCATTAATCATGATGTAGAGTCCTGAAATAAAGAAAAAGGTTACCACTAAATATAACACACTCCGAACAGGGTGTTTACTTAAAATAACCATGAGGGCAGAGGCAATGG
>JBJTWF010000128.1:0-22128 GCA_046081565.1 Flavobacteriales bacterium
GTGTTTCCTTTAGCATCCCTATATTGAGCCGACGTTAGGGTTCGTTGGTTTTCCAATTCCACCCAAAGGGTTCCGCGTTCTTCAGCTATAGGCTGCCCTAAAGGGGGTACAAGCGGCGTTCCATTTGAAAATTGTTGGGCATGAACACTCAAGCAAGGAAGGAATACGGCAAAGAGTAGGGTAGTAAGGTTTTTCATAGGAACGTAATTCGTTTATTCCGATTGAGGCTTAGGTATAATCGCTACGTCATGAACAATATGTCCGCCGGATCTCCCCGTGTCATAGCCCAAATAGCCAATCGTAAGGACCAAAGCCCAAATAGTCCAGAGTAAATATTTTTCAATTCCCTTCTTGGCCCAAGACGCCACCATGGCAAGCAGTGATATGCCCCCAAGTCCATACATGAATAATGCGAAGAGTTCTGCGCGCTCTTCGTGTTCATGAATCTCGTGGTTAATTTTTGGGTTTTTCATTGCGTGCAATTCCTCTTCCGCGCCTTCACCAGTGGCCATCGAAGCATAGGCGGCGATAGCGGCGATTACAAAGAGAAAATAGGCGGTACGTTTTACCAATTCATTTCGTGTAAACACCCCAATCAATAGAACGATAAGTCCGGCAATCGGAAAAAGTAAAGGAATATGATTAATTACATTGTGAATAGTCATTTCTTTTTTAGGGTCCAATATAAGCATTTAATTTAATACTTCACGACGCTAACTGGCTTTACAGTAAAGACAAAAACCCTATTTTTGTAGTTATGAAAACGTCGTCAATCAAAGAACTGCTAACCCATGGACCGAGCGTCATTGGATCAACCGTTACCGTAAAAGGTTGGGTAAGGGCGTTTCGAAGCAATCGCTTCATTCAACTCAACGATGGTTCTTGTCAAGGGAACCTTCAAGCCGTTATTGACTACACGCACTATTCAACAGCGGTTCTTCAAGGCATTTCGACGGGTGCCGCGCTTTCTCTCTCTGGGGTTTTGGTCGCATCCATTGGGTCTGGTCAGGCGATAGAAATGGAAGTCACGTCGTTAACGCTTTTAGGGGAGGCCCCCGTGGATCTGATACAAAAAACGGTGATGCAACCCAAGCGACACAGCTTAGATTTTCTTCGAGAACAAGCTCACTTTCGTTTTAGGACGAATACGTTTGGTGCTGTCTTTAGAATCCGTCATGCCGTTTCTTTTGCCATACACCAATATTTCAACGCAAACGGATTTTTTTATCTGAATACCCCCATTATTACAGGTTCCGATGCTGAGGGTGCTGGGGAAATGTTTCGGGTTACCACGTTAGATCCGGAAAACCCACCCCATAACGAGTCGGGCGGAATAGATTATGGTCAAGATTTTTTTGGGAAACCTGTAAACTTAACCGTTTCGGGACAATTAGAAGCTGAATTGGCGGCATTAGCTTTGGGTAAAGTGTATACTTTCGGCCCCACCTTTCGTGCGGAAAATTCGAATACCTCTCGTCACTTGGCGGAATTTTGGATGATTGAACCCGAAGTTGCGTTTAATGACCTTCAAGCCAACATGGATCTTACAGAAGATTTTTTAAAGCATTTGTGCCGATATGTCATGGAACACTGCTTAGACGATTTGCGTTTTTTAAACGACCGCGAAGCCCAAGAGCAGTCACAAAAACCGCAACCTGAGCGAAATGAGCTAGGGTTATTAGATCGCTTACAATTTGTCATTGACAATCCGTTTAAACGGCTAACGTATACGGAGGCCATCGAGGTATTAATAAATTCCAACCATTACAAGAAGAAAAAGTTCCAATACGATGTTGCGTGGGGAGTTGATCTTCAAAGCGAACATGAGCGTTATTTGGTAGAAAAAGAATTTAAATGCCCCGTAATCCTGACAGACTACCCTGCAGAAATCAAAGCGTTCTATATGCGATCAAACGACGATGGAAAAACCGTGGCCGCCATGGATGTATTGTTTCCAGGAATTGGTGAAATCGTTGGTGGATCCCAACGGGAGGAGCGTCTTTCGATGTTGCAGCAAAAATGTGCTCAATTCGGTATCCCAGAAGAAGAACTTTGGTGGTACTTAGATACGCGCAAAATAGGCTCCGTTCCGCATGCCGGATTTGGTCTTGGCCTTGAGCGAATGGTAATGTTTGTTACGGGCATGACGAATATTCGAGATGTAATACCATTTCCCAGAACTCCCATGAACGCCTCGTTTTAATGGCTTTAAAGCAACACCTCTCCCAGCGCCAAGAACTGCGCCTATCCCCGCAGCAAATCCAGCTCATGAAATTGCTGCAAATTCCCACCGTGGAGTTGGACCAACGGATAAAACAAGAAATCGAAGAAAACCCTGCCTTAGAGCAAGCCGACGATCATGGGGAAGAATCCTTGGATCAAGAATCTTCCGAAGAGGAGTTTGATTTCTCAGATTATTTCGACGATGATACCCCCGACTACAAAACGCAGGTTAATAATCGGTCCAAAGACGAAGAAGACCGGGTAATCCCAATTTCTGGAGAAGAGAGTTTTCAAGACCGATTGATGGCTCAACTCATCCTCAACGATTTAAGCGAGGAAGAAACGATTATTGCTGAGGTTATCGTAGGAAATTTGGATGAATCTGGGTATTTAAGTCGTTCCTTGGAAGCCTTGGTTGATGACCTTGCCTTTCATTTTAACGTGACGACTACAGAAGATGCCGTGGAAATCGTGCTGTTTTATATTCACGACCTAGATCCCGCGGGGATTGGAGCACGAGATTTACGCGAATGTCTTTTAATTCAAGCCCGCCGAAAACAAGATGGAGGCACCATTAAAAAGATAAGTTTACTAATCATCCGAGATTGCTTCGAGCTTTTCACCAAAAAACATTACGACAAAATAGCCTTAAAATTAAAGACGGATCATCAAACCCTTAAACAGGCCATTGATGAAATTTTAAAGCTAAATCCAAAGCCTGGTGGTTCTATAAAAACCAATGAAAAATCAGTTCAACAAATTATTCCTGACTACATTCTCACAGAAGTAGATGGAGAACTAGAACTGACGTTACATAGCCGGAACGCCCCAGAGCTGAAGTTAAGCAAGGAATATGAAACCCTACTTCGTTCTTATACGGAGGGGGCTAAAACTTCACGTGCTGACAAACAAGCGCTAACCTTTGTTCGACATAAACTAGACGGGGCCAAGTGGTTTATTGAGGCTATAAAGCAGCGCCAAGAAACCCTTTTGTTGACCATGGGAGCCATCATTGAACGACAACGAGAATTTTTGCTTACGGGAGATGAAACAAAATTAAAACCGATGATCCTAAAAGACATTGGCTCCATGATTAATATGGACATATCCACCGTTTCACGGGTAGCCAATAGCAAATTCGTTCAAACCAATCACGGGGTCTATCCATTAAAGTTTTTCTTTTCCGAAGGGTTGAGTACCGATAGCGGAGAGGAAGTAAGTACCCGTGAGGTTAAGAAAATTCTTTCTGATGCCATTGCCCAAGAGGATAAAAGTAAACCGCTTCCGGATGAGAAACTAATGGCCTTGCTGAATGAAAAGGGCTACAACATCGCTCGACGGACGGTTGCCAAATATCGAGAGCAATTAAACATCCCGGTGGCCCGGATGAGAAAAGAAATGGAATGAAACGTATTTCAGAAGTGACTTCTTGGCTATTTTTCCCTTTGCTTATGCCCATATATGCAGTACTCATTACCATGTATTACCCCGCTTTGGAATATGGTCGTTCGGGAGTGCCTTTACATCAATTATCGCCTTCCCTGAAAGGATTATTGCTATTAATCTTATTCATTTTTATCGTTCTTGGGCCTCTTTTTTCGGTGCTTTCTATGAGTAAATCAGCTTTAATTTCGAGCATAGAAATGGAAGACCGAAAAGACCGTCCGATTCCCATCACCATCGTTTTTGTGTACTCCACCTTGCTCTATTTTTTATTGCAATACCAAGATCCAAACGGCCTGCTTCCTTCCTATGTTTATGGAACAGCCCTCTGCGGAATGATTATCAATCCGCTTTTTGCCTTGATTTCCTTGCGGCTAAAAATATCATTACACGCTGGAGGGGTCGGATTTTTTACCGGATATAGTTACGCCTTTACCCTTCGCCAAATGGCACCATCTCTTGGTTTTTTTACCGTAGCACTACTGCTTTCTGGACTCGTTATTGGTTCGAGGTGGTACTTACAAAAACATAGCGTTTTAGAGTTGCTACTGGGCTATGGAATGGCCACCGTTATCAGTGCGCTGGTGATTTATCTCTATCCCTAATTACTCCACCGTTACCGACTTCGCTAAATTTCTCGGCTGATCCACGTTACATCCACGCATTACAGCAATATGATAGGAAAGTAATTGAAGGGGAACGGTTGCCACCAAGGGTGCCAAGTGATCGTTCACGGCTGGAATGGCAATAACATCGTCTGACATTTCTTCTACTTGTATATCTCCCTCGGTAACGATCGCAATGATTTTTCCTTTTCGCGCCTTCACCTCTTGAATGTTGGAAACGACCTTTTCATAGGAATTGCCTTGGGTTGCTATAACAAAAACAGGCATGTTTTCATCGATGAGTGCAATGGGACCGTGTTTCATTTCTGCTGCAGGATATCCTTCTGCGTGGATATAGGAAATTTCTTTCAACTTCAACGCACCTTCTAAGGCAACAGGAAAGAGGTTTCCTCTGCCTAAATATAAGGCGTTGTCTGCATCCTTATACTTCTTGGCTATAGCCTCGATGTGATCGTTTCTTTCTAAAACGGCCTGAATTAAGGCTGGAATAGATGCTAACTCGGTGATGAGGCGATGAAAATCCCATTCGCTTATGGTTCCTTTTTTCCTTCCTAAGGAAAGTGCCATTAACGTTAAAATAGTCACTTGTGCGGTAAACGCTTTGGTTGATGCCACCCCGATTTCTGGTCCTGCATGGGTGTACGATCCTCCATGGGTAGCACGAGAAATGGAAGACCCCACCACATTACAAATTCCTAATACGGTGGCCCCTTTAGATTTAGCTAAATCAATCGCCGCCAAGGTGTCTGCCGTCTCCCCAGACTGTGAAATGGCAATAACAACATCGTTTTCCGTAATGATTGGGTTACGATACCTAAATTCACTTGCATACTCCACCTCGACATTAATTCTTGCTAATTCTTCGATGAGGTATTCGCCGACCAGTCCTGCATGCCAGGAGGTGCCACATGCAACAAAAATTAACCGGTTCGCTTGAATCATTTTCTGCTCGTAGGCACGAACCCCTCCCAAGCTAACCCAACCATCCGTTGCGTTTAGCCTTCCGCGAAAACAATCGTGAATAGAACGTGGCTGTTCATGTATTTCCTTCAACATGAAATGTTCGTATCCCCCTTTTTCCAAGGCCTCCAATTCCAACTCAAGCTTTTGAATATAAGGGGTTTGGGGCTGGTCTTTAATGTTATACAGCTTGAACCCTTCTTGTAGATCAATTACCGCGATTTCTTCATCGTCAAGGTACACTACATCCTTTGTATATTCCACAATCGGTGTTGCGTCTGAGGCAACAAAAAAGTCGCCGTCTCCGCCCATTCCCACTACGAGGGGACTGCTTTTTCTGGCAGCCACCATTCGGGTTGGAAAATGATTTGATATGGCTACAATAGCGTACGCACCAACCACATGATTCAAGGCAATCCTTAATGCTTCACCAAACCACACGCCTTCTTTTTTGGCGATGTGGTCCACCAAGTGTACCAACACTTCGGTATCGGTTTCACTTCGGAACGTATATCCCTCGGAAATCAACTCCCGTCGAATTACATCATAATTTTCGATGATTCCGTTGTGGATGAGCGCCAAGCTCCCGTCCGTAGAGTAATGGGGGTGCGCATTGATGTCGTTCGGTAAGCCGTGGGTTGCCCAGCGAGTATGACCAATACCTACGGAGCCTAATCGGTTTTTATCTTGGGTAAACTCCTCAAGGCTTGAAACTTTTCCTTGTTTTTTATAAATGTTTAATTGGTCGTTGGCAATAATCGCAACCCCAGCACTATCATAGCCACGGTATTCAAGTCGCTTAAGGCCTTTTATTATAATGGGATACGCTTCTTTGGTCCCAATGTATCCAACAATTCCGCACATGTTAAAACGTCGTATAGGTTATTAATAAAGCTGGGCTTTCTTTGTTGATGGTGGTGGGCCCATTAAATACAATCCTTTCGGATGAATTTACAAAAAATCGCGGGGAAATGATTAATCCCGTATTTTCGATGTCTTGGTTTATGACCGCCTGCACATAGGACCGCAAATCCGCGACGAACGCTTTTTTTGAATCATTATAAATTCCTAAGGTGCCGGTATTGATGTATCCTTGGCTGTTCGCTGTCTTTTTGGTAGCAAAGGAGACGTTAAGTCCTGGCTTATATTTATATCCCGTTTGATATTGTATTGGCAAGGTGAGTTCTGCTCGATGAATGAGGTGTTTTTTTGTGAATTGAGATAATCCAGGGACAAACAGTTTCGCTCTAATTCCGAAGGCTTGGGCATAAAATTCTTGTAAGGCTTGGCTCGGATTGTTCATTACCGCTTCCGAAGGAAACCCTGCATTATTAATTTCTACATGAGAAAAATCAGCACACGTTGAATTCATCAACAAATCATACGATTTTGTCGCGCCTGCTTGTTTGTAATAGATCGTTATCTTGGTGGCGGGGTCGTTTAAATTAAAATAAAAAACGCCGCCTTGCCCTACGGATTGACCTGCGTTATCGGTTCGAATATATAGTCCTTTAAAATACGATTGAAAATTCTCATTGCTGGCGAAAGTACTCGAACCACTGGTCGCTTCCGTTATCCATTGCCGCGCAAGGTTTGTGTCCAAAGAAAGCCTTAGCTGCGCTTGTAAACTATCTCCTCCGACAACCGTGTTGTTCAATGGGTCTGGAGTGATAAACTCTTTTCCAGGAGAAACCAAAGAAGCTCCGGAGTGTGTTTTAGATGAAAAGGCATAATAGGTGGTGTCATTATTCAATGCTTCTGTAAGCGCGAACACCTCAAATTTTTGCGTCGAAAGGTCTCCATAATATCCCGCATACTCAAGGGCAATAACCATTGAATCTACGGCTATGGTTGCGGGATTTCCAAAATTCGGATTGACCCCTGGAAGCCGAACTTGGGTATAGAAAGAGGCCTCAAAATCGCCAAATTTCGGGTCCACATAGCTTCCTAAAACAACATTGGCGGCATTATCGGTGATGACAGAGTCTTCCCAAAAGATCGAGGGGACTAAAGCAAAGGTGTCCGTGGTGATTCCATTGAGGTAGGTCGATGAATCCAAGAGTTCTTTTCCCAACATTTGTTCCTTTTTTTTACAGGAAGCCAGCGCGATAAAAAATATAAATAGCGAATAATATCGGCGCATAGGGTAGAATTTAATCGGCCATTACAGGGTCTCCAAGTACTTGATCGAAGAACGAAGAAAACATTTTGGCTTCTTTGTCCTCCTCCATAAACGGAAGCTTGTGAATCGGAGCCTCGTCGTAAATTTTCTGGAGCGCATCGGAAAGGGTCGGCTCTGCGACCGTCAACCCATCACAATGATCAACGATGAGCTGGGTAATTGACGCCAAACGGGTGTCCTTTGCTTTCTCAACCACGGCCTTTGGAAACCCGTCAAGTTTTAACTTTTCAGAAAAACGAGGATCCAACGCACGATTCATCCCTTCGTTGAATAAATTGTACACCACCTTCGTGTCTTTGAAGTGAGGGTCTTTCTTATAAACATGCTTGATATACAGCGCCATCATTCCGGCAAACCACCCATTACAGTGAATTAAGTCCGGTTGCCAACCCAATTTTTTAACCGTTTCCAAGGTCCCGCGAACAAAAAACATCGCCCGTTCATCGTTGTCTTTAAAATCGTTTCCCTGTTCATCGGTTAACAAGTGCTTTCTTTTAAAAAAATCATCGTTATCAATAAAATACACTTGCATCCTCGCAGCCGAAACCGAAGCTACTTTAATGATCAGCGGGTGCACTTGGTCGTCTATGGACAAGTTTAATCCAGACAAACGAATTACTTCATGAAGCTGATGCCTTCGTTCGTTAATAACACCAAACCGGGGCATGAATACTCGAATTTCTTTTCCTTCTTCTTGGGTTGATTGGGATATTCTTCGAGTAAAACTTGATATTTCAGATTTGGGTAAAAAAGGGAAAATCTCCTGGGAGATAAAGAGTACGCGTTTTTTTTCCATCGAGCTACTGCGCTTTTAAAGGAGAGCAAAGTTACGGAAAACATATGAAAGTTCCTAAAAACGAATAGCTTTGTTGGCTCAACGAAAAAGACCATGCAAACGTTTGACAATCGCAAGGACCTTCAGGCCTGTATTGAACTGATGCGCGCTCAGGGGAATTTAATTGGATTCGTTCCCACGATGGGGGCCCTACACGAAGGTCATTTTTCCTTGGTTCTACAGTCGTTGTCGGCGTGTGACCACTCCGTAGTTAGCATTTATGTAAACCCAAAACAATTCAATAATGCCGAGGATTACGAAGCTTATCCTCGACAAGTAGAATCTGACCTCGTACGCCTTCAAAGCTTGGGGGTGAATGCCGTTTACCTGCCCACGTTCGAGGAGCTCTTTTCGGAAGAAAATCCAGCAACCGCATTGGATTTACATGGTCTTGATGTTTTATTAGAGGGGGCTTCAAGGCCCGGTCATTTTCGCGGAGTGGTAGAGGTTGTGTATGCACTCCTTCAACACGTAAAGCCGGACAACCTTTTTCTTGGTCTAAAAGACTACCAGCAGGTTTTAGTGATAAAAAACATGGTGTCAGACTTGTCATTACCCCTTTCCGTGGTTGCTTGCGAAACCCAGCGAGCGCCCAACGGCCTGGCATTGAGTAGCAGGAATCAACGGCTGAGCATGGAGCAACAAGCCCAGGCTACTGTACTTTATCGGGTATTAACTAAAATCAAAAACAACCAAAAATCACACACTCCCTCTGAACTCTTGGCTCAGGGAATCGAGGAGCTAACCCAAGCCTCCCTTGTCGTGGATTATTTAGTGGTGGTTGACGCACAAAGCCTAATCCCCCTTGACTCGTTTGGTCCCCATGCGCTGGCTTGTGTCGCTGCAACGTGCCATGGGGTTCGCTTAATTGATAACATGCCATTGTGGGGCGATTGATTTACGTTATTTTTGTTTTTTTTCAGCTACGATATGCAAATTCAAATTCTAAAATCCAAAATACATCGTGCCACAGTAACCCAGGCTGAACTTAACTACATTGGTAGTATAACCATTGATGAACAATTAATGCTTGCGGCAAACCTCATCGAAGGAGAGCGAGTTCAGGTGGTTAACATTAACAACGGGGAACGGCTTGAGACCTACGTCATCAAGGGGGCTAAACATTCCGGGGTAATTTGTTTGAATGGTCCTGCAGCCAGGAAAGTAGCCGTCGGTGACACCATCATTGTCATTGGTTATGCTATAATGGATTTTGAAGAGGCAAAATCGTTTAAACCGTCGGTCGTTTTTCCTCATGAACCCTCCAACCTATTGGTTCCATGAGTCGACTGGCATTTATAGAGTCTAAAATCATTACGCTGCATCAGGCTGCGCAGTGCGCCGAAAAAAAGCGGCTTAAAAACCAAAAAGTAGTATTTACCAATGGTTGTTTTGATATCCTTCATCGGGGACATGTTACCTATTTAGCGGAAGCGGCATCCCTAGGAGACGTCCTTTTTGTTGCCGTAAATGACGACGCTTCGGTTCGGTCTTTGGGAAAGGGGGGTGATCGACCGGTGAATCCTGAACTCGCTCGAGCTCTCGTTTTAGCCTCGCTAGGGTTTGTTGATTTCGTGGTCATTTTTTCGGAGCCCACTCCACTAACAGCAATTCAGACGATAAAGCCTGATTGGATTGTAAAAGGAGGTGACTATAATGCCGAATTAAGCGATACCCAAAACCCTCGCTATATTGTCGGCAGTAATGAGGCCAAAGCATGGGGTGGCCGTTCAATAACCATTCCGCTGGTAGAGGGATATTCAACTTCTGCTATTTTAGCGAAGCGCGGTTAGTTTTTTTGTCTTGGGCTTTATATAACACCACAAAACCAAGTAATAAATCAAAATTATAAAACAAATCTTCTACGGGAATGGTTAAGATTCTCCATTTCGAAAATTCCGCCTCATTGTACCAAACCACAGGGCGGGGTGTCGCAACCCCCGTCAACAAACCGTTTACCACTAAAAAGGGAATTAGGCAGACGACAAAAGACCACAGGAACTGAGAAAACCATGCTGGGTTAAAATAAACCAAAATCACCGACAAGACCAAGGCAAACGTAACGGCGGTAATCGTATACCATCCTGTTGGATTTTTAATGAGCAAAACCAATCCTAAAATGCCGAAAAAAACCAAAAACCACCCATTAAATCGGCGTTTGTTTTGGGGTTTAAAGTAAGCGCCCAATACGTCAAAGATAAATAGGCAATTATAGGGTACCACCACAAAAAATAACACTTCTTCTAGGGGTAATTTACCCATAAAACACGTGGAAACGTAGTGGGTGTTGAACCCCCAAACCCCCATGCTGGTAAACCAGTGGTCCCACACTAAAAAAAAACCAGAGACCAACAGGAGCGGCAACAAAAGCTTCGGAATATTGCGATAATAAGCAACCTTGCGGTCAAAACTTAGCGCAAGGGGACCCAAAAAAGAGAACAGCAAAATGTATCCATAAAAACTCATGAATTCAGCTGTTTTGAACGATATGCTTTTTTGGCCTCCCTGTAAAACTTCGGAGGAACCAATAACATTCCGAAACAAGCGCCTTCTTCTTTTTCTTGGTTTTTGTGGTGAACCTTGTGTGCTTTTCGGATGGCAAAAAAATACGGGTGATCAATTGCTCTAATAAATCGATATCGTCGATGAATAAACACATCATGTACGAGAAAATACGCCACCCCATATACCGCGATTCCGTATCCCATCCATACAAAAAAGTACATGTTATACATCATCCCTAGCATGATTCCTAACCAAGAAGGAATGGCATAAATCAAGAAAAAAACATCGTTTTTTTCAAAAAAACCCGCCTCTACTTGATGGTGGTCGCGGTGGAAATACCACATAAATCCATGCATTACAAACTTATGGGTGAACCACGCCATGAATTCCATTCCAAAAAAAGTAGCCAATAAAACAAAAGGACCCCACCAATACATTACCAAAAAAATTGAATGATAAAGAATAAATTTATTAAAATAAACAACACCAACGCCGTGTTGTTCAAGGCTACTTGGGTTCGTTTAGAAACAACCCACACCGTGAGCAAGGAAACAAAAAACCAAGAAACGTAATTAAACCCAGGAACGTATCCAGTTTCCCACATCCAAAACTGATGGCGAATCGCCACCGGTTCCATAACGAAATCCATGGCGGTCATGATCGTTGCACCCAAGATCAAACGGAGAACAACATGGGATGTAACCCTAGATGCTACTGCAAAGGACAAAAAAGTTAGCAAAGCCCAATTTACCCCAATGATCAGGGGAACTCCAAAAGCCTTTGGTCCTAGGTTAGTAACGTAATGGTACTCTCCAAACAGCCAACCGGAATGAACCCCTATCCATTCCGCCGACATTCCAATAAAAAACACCTGTAACGCAGCAGAAAAGATTGCCTTATTCCAACGGAAAGCGTCCATTAGCAAAAGAAAAGACAAGATTAAATTAAGGGGGGTTAACGGCAAGCACCATGCTTTCAAGGAAGGAATATACATGGCGGATAACCCGACAACATATAATACCAATAATATCAGAATGCGATGGTTCTCCTTCATGACCTAATTCTCCCCGAAATTGCATTTTCAATGGTTTCCGTCAAGGAATAACGCTGTACGTTTTCCAGGGCTTTTAATTTGGAATCGTCGTAAACGTGGGTGTTAAAGGCAGCCCGTGTAGCTTCAATGGTCATGCCTTGTCTCTTGCTTCGCAATAACGCTATCGTTTCCATAAGGTAAGCTGTTAACAAGGCTACCCTTCGAGAAACCCGAATGCTTGGTGCCGGCTTTTTCATGGCCAGGGCAATCTCGGTAAACAACGATTGAAAGCTACGGTTTTCACCAATACACAGGAACCGTTGCCGCTGTAGATTGCTTTTCATTAAAAAAACGGCCGATGTCGCCACATCGCGCGCATCAACGGTAGCGTTTGCCCCCGAGGGATAAAATCGCAACCCCTTTTGTGCAACAAGAAACATCTCCATGGACCCTTCCTCCCAACGACCCGGCCCTAAAATGGTGCAAGGATTGATAATAACGGCATTCAGCCCCTCTTCCATTCCTCTCCACACTTCTTTTTCGGCCCCGAATTTTGAAACTGAATACCCACTGTTTTTATCGCTCGCCTTCCATAAATGGCCTTCATTGATTGGTCCCTGTTGATTCTTGCCTACGGCTGCCGTAGAACTTACATAACAAAGCCTCACCCCAGGATTCGATAGACAGGCGTTCACCACGTTTGCCGTACCCTCTCGGTTTTGTTTGATGCAACGATAAAAATCAATGCGATGAAAAGAAACTAAGGCCGCGGCATGGTATACATAATTCGCCTCATGAATCGCTTGTTGTAACGTAAAAAAATCTAATACATCGATGGGTTTCCACTCAATGAGGTTAAACCGATGTTCTCCCTCCGACCCACCGTAATACGCAAAAAGTTTTCTTACATCCTCAATGCGTTTCTCATTTCGATACGCCCCGACCACCGGACCCTCTCGAGTCAGTTCCCACAACAAATGGCTTCCCAACAACCCCGTTGCACCAAGGACTAACGTTTTATTCGGCATAGTAGGCATCTAATCCCAAACAAAAATAATGGGCTGCTTGTTCCAAATCCTCTGTAGAATGGGCTGCAGAAATAAAACCAACCTCGTATCCGCTAGGACCCAAATAGACACCCTGGTCTAACAAAAACGCATGAAGAAAATTAAATCCACTCATGTCCGAATCAATTTCTTCGGCCCGAGTAATGTGTTTCTTTCCATTAAAAGAAAGCCAAAAAATGGAGGCCATTGACACCATTTCAAAAGGATATTTCTTGACGGTTGCATGGGCATTGATTCGCGATACGAAACGGCGCGTATTAAACTCTAGCTCTTTATAGAAGTCGGGGCGCAAACAAAGCTCTAATTGGGCGATTCCAGCCGCCATTGCCACGGGGTTTCCAGAAAGCGTTCCCGCCTGGTAAACCGGTCCTTCGGGAGAAACCTGGCCCATAATTTCAGCCGAAGCGGCATAAGCCCCAACCGGCAGCCCTCCGCCAATAATTTTTCCATACGTTACAATGTCGGGTTCTATGCCGTATAATTCTGCTGCGCCTCCGAAGGCGACGCGAAACCCAGAAATGACTTCATCAAAAATTAAGAGCACGTTATGTTTCCAACACAAGCCTCGTAACGTTTGTAAAAAACTCAAATCCTGGAGTAGTAAACCGTTGTTTGCAGGTACCGGCTCGATAATCGCTGCTGCAAGTTCGTGGGCGTGTGCCTCAAAGGCCCGAGTAAGGGCGTCTACATCGTTTAGGGGTAAAACCAAGGTGTCTGAAGCCATGGAGGCGGTAACGCCCGCACTCGAAGAAGATCCAAAGGTAATGAGTCCACTTCCGGCCTTAACAAGCATTGAATCAACATGCCCGTGGTAACAACCCTCGAATTTTAGAATTTTCGCTTTTCCAGTAACCCCCCGTGCTAGGCGAAGCGCAGACATAACAGCCTCCGTACCCGAACTTACAAAACGCATTTTTCCGATGAAGGGAATGTTCTCTTTAATGAGGGTGGCTAGTGCACTTTCGTTCCTTGTTGGAGCACCATAGCTGGCCCCTTTTCGTAAGGCTTCAATGATTCGTGCCTCCACATGAGGATTGGCATGGCCATGAATGAGTGGCCCCCAACTGTTACAAAAATCAATGTATTGATGCCCATCTTCATCCCACAAATAGGCTCCTTCGCCTTTCGCAATAAAAACGGGGGTTCCTCCCACGCTTTTAAAAGCCCTTACAGGAGAATTTACCCCTCCGGGAAAAAGTCGGGAAGATTCTTCATATAACTTGGCCGATTGGGGTCTGTTGCGTTGAGGCATTCTTGTTTATCTTTGTACAAAATTACGAAATTAGGATCGTATGAACTTTGAAAACACCCTCGAATTTGCTCGAACGATGGATGCGCAAGACCCGCTTCGGAGTTTTCGAGAACGCTTTATTTTTCCCGAATCCTCCGCTAAACATCCCGTTTACTTTACTGGAAACTCCCTTGGCCTTCAGCCAAAAACGGCCCAAGCCTATGTGCTGCAAGAGCTTGAGGATTGGGCAACCCTAGGCGTTGAGGGGCATTTTCATGCCAAACGACCTTGGTATTCTTACCATGAAAACCTAACAGAAAAAATAGCCATGCTGGTGGGGGCCAAACCAATAGAAGTGTGTACGAGCCATAGCCTAACTACGAATTTACATCTGTTGATGGCCTCTTTCTATCGTCCGCACGGAAAACGAACCAAAATTCTATGCGAAGCAAAAGCCTTTCCTAGCGACCAATACGCTTTGGAATCACAGCTTCAAATCCACGGAATTCCTCCTGACCATCTGGTGTGGGTGTCCCCGCGGGAACATGAAGAACTCATCCGTGAGGAAGATATATACGACCGTATTCAGTCCTTAGGCGATGAACTCGCCTTAATTCTGTGGGGCGGGGTCAACTATTACACGGGCCAATATTTCAATTTAAAAGAAATTACACGGGTAGGTCACTCCGTGGGGGCCGTGGTCGGCTTTGACTTAGCCCACGCTGCAGGAAACGTTGAATTACACCTAAACGCCTGGGGGCCTGATTTTGCGGCCTGGTGCGGGTACAAATACTTAAACTCCTCCCCGGGAGGCGTGTCTGGATTCTTTGTGCACGAACGGCACGCTTACCGTCAAAACCTCCCCCGTCTTGCCGGATGGTGGGGACATAACAAAGAAACCCGATTCAAAATGGCTCCTGGGTTCGACCCGATACCGGGCGCCGAGGGTTGGCAACTCAGCAACGCCCCCGTGCTTGGTATGGCCGTTCATTTGGCCTCCCTTGAGGTTTTCGAAGAAGCGACCATGGACCGAATCAATACCAAGCGTGATGTATTAACCGCTTACCTCGCCTTTGTGGTAGAAAACAGCGGGCAATCGCGTGACCATGCTGTTTTTGAACTTATTACACCCAAAAGTCCCCGCCAACGAGGGGCCCAACTTTCGATCAAATGCCTCACCGCAGGAAAAGGATTGTTTCATGCGCTACAGGAAAACGGGGTTGTTGCCGATTGGCGAGAGCCCAACGTGATTCGCGTTGCTCCTGCTCCGTTATACAATAGCTTTGAAGACTGTTTTTGGTTTGGACAACACTTAAAACATGCCTTATAGCCCTTCGCAAAACCGCATTACCGCCTCAGGAAAAAACCGCTGCTCCAAACGCCGAACTTTTTCCTCAATTCGGTCCACGGAATCTTGAAGCGATATCGGACACGAAACTTGGACTAAAATTCGCCCCTCATCGTAGGCTTCCGTTACAAAATGAATGGTGATTCCTGTTTCTTTTTCTTTGGCAAGGAAAACCGCTTCGTGTACAAAACGGCCATACATTCCCTTTCCACCATGTTTAGGCAGCAGGGATGGGTGTAGATTGATGATGCGATGGGGAAAACGGGTTATGAGCGCTGCACTGATTTTCCGCAGAAAACCTGCTAAAACAATTCCATGAATGGCCGATTTTTCTAATAACGTAAGGACTTCCTCTTCACTCCATGGAGTTACCTCCAGATAGGTTATACCCCATACGCTAGCAAATGATTTTAGGTGCGAATTTGGCCTTGAACTCACCAACAGGGCAATGTTAACGAAAGAATGGTCGTGAAAATGACGTATAAGGTTGCGGGCATTGGACCCGTTACCCGAAACAAAAACAGCAAGTTTCGTCTGCACAACCATCGCAACAAAAGTAGAAAATACTCGCTAGAGTGGTGGCGATGGAAATTTAGTTGATAATAAATCGGTAATAATTTTGATTTTTAGAAGTTTGTTTTTTTCTTTGCAGGCTTAAACATTAAAAAAAACGAAAGATGTCTGATATCAGAAACAAAGTGATTGCCATTATTGTAGATAAACTAAACGTAGAAGAGTCAGAAGTGACTGATGCAGCGAGCTTTACCAATGACCTTGGTGCCGATTCATTAGACACGGTTGAGCTTATCATGGAATTTGAAAAACAATTTGGTATTTCTATTCCTGACGAGCAAGCAGAAACCATCCAAACGGTGGGCGATGCTGTTTCTTACATCGAAAATAACGCGAAGTAATTCTTCATTTTTCTTAGCTTTACAACATGCAGTTAAAGCGTGTCGTTGTAACAGGACTTGGGGCTCTTACGCCCATCGGCAATACGGTTGATGCGTATTGGAACGGCCTCATTGCTGGAAAAAGCGGTGCTGCCCCCATTAAACAATTTGATGCCTCCTTGTTTAAAACACAATTTGCTTGTGAGGTTAAAGACTTCAACGTAGAAGATTATATTGACAAAAAAGAAGCTAGAAAACTCGATCAGTTTACCCAATACGCGCTGGTTTCTGTAAAGGAAGCGGTGGAGGACTCGGGTTTGTTAAGCGCCGAACCAAACTTAGACCGAATCGGGGTGGTTTGGGGCTCTGGAGTTGGGGGATTAAAAACGTTTCAAGACGAAGCCAAGGCCTTCTTTGAAGGCGATGGAACCCCTCGGTTTAATCCATTCTTTATTCCCAAAATGATTGCCGATATTGCGGCGGGTCAGATTTCCATTAAATACGGTTTTCGCGGTCCTAATTACGTTACTGTTTCTGCGTGTGCTTCTTCGAACAATGCAATCATTGATGCGTTTAACCTTATTCGGTTAGGGAAAGCCGATGCCATCATAACGGGGGGGTCCGAAGCGGCAGTCAATGAAATGGGTATGGGTGGGTTCAATGGGTTAAAAGCGTTGTCCACCCGAAATGATGCTCCTGAAACGGCCTCAAGACCCTTTGATGTAGATCGAGATGGTTTTGTTCTTGGCGAAGGCGCGGGCGCGCTAATTCTTGAAGAATATGAGCATGCCATTAAGCGAGGTGCTACTATACATGCTGAAGTTGTAGGAGGCGGTATGTCCGGAGATGCGTATCACATGACTGCCCCACATCCCGAAGGAATTGGTGCACGAAACACGATGATAGCAGCCCTCGAAGATGCAGAAATTACCCCCGAGGCGATTGATTACATTAACGTACACGGAACCTCAACGCCGTTAGGAGATGTTGCCGAAGTAAAAGCCATACAAGCCGTTTTTGGTGAACACGCCTATAACCTGAATATTAGTTCAACAAAATCCATGACTGGACATTTGTTGGGTGCTGCTGGTGCCATAGAGGCCATTGCTTGTGTTTTGGCGGTTAAACACGATACTGTTCCGCCAACGATAAACCATTTTACCGACGATCCAGAAATTGATCCGAAATTAAATTTTACGTTCAACGCGGCTCAACAAAGACCGATTCATTATGCGTTGTCTAACACCTTCGGATTTGGTGGACACAACACGAGTGTAATTGTAAAAAAATATACTGCATAATTGCCCGTAACACTTCCCTTGTTTTCGAAGAAAAAAACCGAAAGCGAATTGGCGCTCATTCGGTTTATTATTGATCATTTTGGTTATCGTCCAAAATCCCTATCCTACTTCTATCTTGCGCTTTCTCATCGCTCTATTAATCCTGGAGACGACGAACAATCGAACGAACGGTTAGAGTTTTTAGGTGATGCCATACTGGATGCCGTAGTTGCAGAATTTCTTTATAAAAAATATCCCGGCAACGACGAAGGCTATCTTACCAAACTAAAATCTAAGGTCGTAAATCGAAAAAACCTTTCTGAAATTGGTTCAAAAATGAAAATTCGAACCGTGCTCCAATTTAGCACAGCAAGAAACTTGAATGTCACGAGTTTGGAAGGCAACGCCTTTGAGGCCTTGATTGGTGCCATTTACTTGGATGGCGGCTATGATAAGGCTAAAAAATCGCTCCAAAACCATGTTTTGCGAAAATATGTTGACTTAAATAAGCTTTTAGAAGAAGAAATCGACTTTAAATCCAGGCTTATTATATGGTGTCAAAAAAAACGCCTACCGATCGAGTTTATCGTAGAACGGGAGGAACACGTTCAGGGGGCATGGGAATATTCCATTTTAATTACCATTAACCAAAGAGAATTTGGACGAGGAAAAGCAGGCTCGAAAAAACAAGCAGAACAAGTCGCATCAAAACAAACGCTTGAATTAATCGGGGAAATTTAGTTGATGTTTTTTTTTTTTGTTTCTTTGTAAAAAATTACGCTATGTGGAATGACTTTGTATACGGAATTGGAGACCTTTTTACCTGGTCCTTTGGTTTTTATGAATTCGTTCAAAATTACTTCAATGACTTTCTATTGTACCTTGGATTCTTTGGATTTGGCTACTGGATGTATATCCAAAACAAATTGAACAAAAAATCCAACGTTCCCGTTGAATCGAAAGACAATACCGGTTGGTATAAAGAAGACGGTAAGCAAATCAAATAACGATCAAGATATTACCAATAAAAAAGGGGAGTTAAAGCTCCCCTTTTTTTGTGGTTTTATGCACGGGCCTACTATTTATCCGAAGTTACCGCTGCTTTAATAAATTCGCGGTTCATGCGTGCAATGTTCTCAATGGAAATTCCTTTCGGACATTCTACTTCACATGCCCCCGTATTGGTACAGTTTCCAAATCCTTCTTCGTCCATTTGACGAACCATATTCATTACCCTGGCCTTAGCTTCGACTTTACCTTGGGGTAAAAGCGCATACTGGGACACCTTGGCGCCTACAAACAACATGGCAGAACCATTCTTACAAGAGGCAACACAGGCGCCACACCCAATACAAGCGGCCGCTTCAAACGCTTTGTCTGCATCGGTTTTAGGAACGGGAATCGCATTAGCGTCCATGGTCCTTCCAGAGGTATTTATAGAAACAAAACCGCCCGCTTGCTGAATGCGATCAAAGGCAGAGCGATCAACAACAAGGTCTTTTACAATGGGAAAGGCCTTTGACCTCCATGGTTCGATGTAGATGGTGTCTCCGTCGTTAAACTTACGCATGTGTAACTGACACGTGGTTGTGCCGGTGTCGGGACCATGAGCCCTGCCATTAATATAGAGCGAACACATACCGCAAATGCCTTCTCGACAGTCATGGTCGAAGGCTACAGGATCTTGTTGCTCATGGATTAATTGTTCGTTGAGTTGGTCTAACATTTCCAGAAAAGAACTGTCCGTAGAAACCCGATCCAGTTTATACGTCTGAATCGCTCCCTTTTCTTTGCTGTTGCGTTGACGCCAGATTTTTAAGGTAATATTTATAAATTTCGTTGCCATAGTGCCTTGCTATTATTTATAATTTCTCGCTGCTATTTTAATAAACTCATATTTTAATGGCTCCTGGTGAAGCGTCGCCTTTTGGGCATCTCCTCCCTGGTATTCCCATGCTGCTACCACTTTATATTGATCATCATTGCGCAGGGTTTCTCCCTCTTCATCCTGAAATTCTTCTCGGAAGTGACCTCCACAAGACTCGTTTCGGTTCAGTGCATCAACCGCCATTAATTGACCCAATTCAAGGAAATCGGCTACCCGAAGGGCTTTTTCTAATTCTGGATTCAATTCCTCCGCTGAACCAGGAATGAAAACCTCTTTGTAAAAGGCTTCTCGTAAGGACCCAATGGCATCAATTGCTTCCTTCAATCCAGCTTCATTACGTGCCATCCCTACTTGATTCCACATGATCAATCCTAGTTTTTTGTGGAAGTAATCAACAGACTTCGTTCCTTTAGTCTCCAACAAGGCTTTAATGCGTTCTTCTACCTCTTGAGCAGCGCGATCAAAGGCTGGAGTATCGGTCGAAAGAGTCCCCGTTCGGATGTCATCGGCGAGATAATTTGAAAGCGTATAGGGCAACACAAAATAACCATCGGCTAGGCCCTGCATTAAGGCCGATGCGCCCAGTCGATTAGCTCCGTGATCGGAGAAATTTGCTTCTCCCGTAACAAAACATCCTGGGATCGTACTTTGAAGGTTATAATCCACCCACACACCCCCCATGGTGTAATGCACCGCAGGGTAAATTTTCATTGGGGTTTCATAGGGGTTCTCGTCCGTAATTTTTTCATACATCTGAAATAAATTACCATACTTTTCTTCAATCCATTTTTTTCCTAAGGCTACGATTTTTTCATCGGTCGGATGGCTATCCCCTTGTGCAAACGCCGCCTGACGTCCCTTGCTTTTTATTTCAGACGAAAAGTCTAAATACACCCCTTCATTGGTGTCGTTTGCTTCAATACCAAAACCGGCGTCGCAACGCTCTTTAGCCGCCCTAGAAGCCACATCCCTTGGTACAAGGTTGCCAAACGCTGGATAACGACGCTCTAAAAAATAATCCCTATCCTCTTCTGCAATCTGGGTTGGTTTTAACCTTCCCTCCCGAATGGCCTCAGCATCTTCTTTTTTCTTAGGCACCCAAATTCTACCTGAATTCCTGAGCGACTCAGACATTAAGGTTAATTTGGATTGATTGGTTCCATGTACGGGAATACAGGTAGGATGAATTTGTACAAAACATGGATTGGCAAAATAAGCGCCTCTTTTATGCACTTTCCATGCTGCAGAAACGTTGCTTCCCATCGCGTTAGTGGATAAAAAATAAACGTTTCCATACCCTCCAGAAGCGATAACCACCGCGTGCGCAGCATGGCGTTCAATTTCACCGGTAATTAAATTTCGTGCGATAATACCCCGAGCCTTTCCTTCTTCCAAGACCAAATCCATCATTTCGTGACGGTGATACATTTTCACCCGACCCAATCCGATTTGGCGAGAAAGCGCAGAATAAGCCCCCAATAAAAGTTGCTGGCCTGTTTGTCCTGCCGCGTAAAACGTTCGTTGTACTTGCGTGCCCCCAAAGGAACGGTTGTCTAATAACCCTCCATATTCGCGAGCAAACGGTACCCCTTGAGCAACGCATTGGTCGATTATGTTGCCTGAAACCTCAGCCAAACGATAGACATTTGCTTCGCGCGCTCGATAATCCCCTCCTTTTATCGTGTCATAAAACAAGCGATAGATGGAATCCCCATCGTTTTGATAATTTTTTGCCGCATTGATTCCACCTTGGGCTGCAATAGAGTGCGCCCGACGGGGCGAATCTTGAAAACAAAACGCTTTAACGTTATAGCCCATTTCGCCCAAAGATGCCGCAGCGGATGCGCCGGCAAGCCCTGTTCCAACAACGATAACATCAATTTTTGGTCTGTTGTTGGGGGCCACCAATTTCATGTGGTTTTTATGGTTGGTCCATTTTTCTGCCAATGGTCCTTCCGGAATTTTAGCGTCTAATTTTGACATCGGCGTACGTTTATAAAGTTATTTTGAAATAAATAAGCATCGGAATGATGGCGAATAAGGCCGGAATAATAATGGAAAAATACTTGCCCGCCGTTCGAATCAACGGGGTATACTTTCGATGATTCAATCCTAAGGACTGAAAAGCCGAAGAAAACCCATGCCATAAGTGGAACGAAAGAACGCCCATGGATAACACGTAAAGCAGTAGGTAAAACAAGGCCATATCGTTTTTCTTAGCATTGAAAAAATCCATAACCACGGTGTGCAAATCCTTATATCCCTCGGCTATTTTGATATTGAAATTCGTCATGTACAAATCCGTGTGGTTTTTTACGACCACCCCCGGTCCTTTTGGAATCAATTGTAGCCCGTGCGTGTAATAAATCTCTTGTTTTTGAGTCTGTCCCATCGGATCTTTGGCCGTTACAACATAGGTGTGCAATGGAATATCTTGTTTGATCTTGGCTCGCCACCAGAAATTCGCCATGTGGGTGACAATAAAAACCAAAATCACCGTGCCGAGTATGGCCATGTACCGAGACGGTAACGAACTGTTTTTTCTCGGATCCGAATAAACATATCCCTGGGGACGGGCTTTTTTGTTCTGAAGGGCCAAATAAAGGCCTTGCAC
>JBJTWF010000129.1:0-1544 GCA_046081565.1 Flavobacteriales bacterium
TGCATTTCTCGCTACAATGACCGATAATTCTTTTTCAAATGGAATCATTGCCTCAATTACAGAAGGTTCCGTAAATCGATTTTCCCAGTCCGCTTGAGAACGAATAACTTTTACCCCTTTGCCGTCATAACCACCGACGCGCAATTTTTGTACAAATGGGAATTCCATGGGGGTATGTAAATCCTCTGTCTCTGAAACTAATTGAAAATCAGCCGTTGGAATTTGATTCGTTTTGTAAAACTCTTTTTGTATTCCCTTATCTTTTATAAGCGCCAATACTCGAGGTTGTGGATAAACTTTTTTTCCTTGCTCTTCCAATTCATAAAGTGCCTCAATGGACACATTTTCGATTTCCACAGAAATCACATCAAACGAAGCCCCAAAATCCAGCACCGTTTGCTTATCCGTAATTGAACCCTTTGTAAACCCATGTGCAATTTTAGCGCACGGTGCATCCGAATCATTTTCTAAACAATGGATCTCAACATCCAAGTCAATTGCTTCTTGAATCAACATTCGACCTAATTGTCCGCCGCCAAGCACCCCAATTTTTTTAACCATGTCCATGAGATTCTGAATCACAAAGATAGACAAACCAAAAGACGATTTACGACTTTCCTTTTTTTGTACCTTTGCCACAATAGCTAATATGGCAGAAATTACCTTACATGATAAAGTTTTCATTCCCTTCCTAAACGAAGGGGAAATAAACGATGCGATAACCCGTCTAGCGAATGAAATCAATTCGGAATTCCATGGCAAAGAAGTACTTTTCTTATCCGTATTAAACGGTGCCTTCATGTTTACCTCGGATTTAATGAAAAAGATTACCCTGCCATGTGAAATTTCATTTATAAAAGTTAGTTCATATGCGGGTACAGAATCTACGGGGAGGGTTGACGAGTTAATTGGACTCAACGCTTCCGTAAAAGATCGCCATGTAATCATAATCGAAGACATTGTAGACACGGGAATTACCATTGATAAAGTCATTAAACTTCTCGACCTACAAAGCCCGGCCTCCGTAGCGGTTTGTGCCACCTTATTTAAAAGGGAAGCCTACCGAGGACAGCATCCGCCGAAATATTTTGGTTTTGAAATTCCAAATAAATTTGTGGTGGGATATGGGCTAGATTATGATCAAATCGGAAGAAATTTACCTGCCATTTATCAAGTGAAAAATTACAAAACATGTTAAACATTGTATTATTCGGTCCTCCAGGGGCAGGAAAAGGAACCCAATCCGAACGACTCATTGAACGCTATGGATTAGTTCATTTATCTACAGGAGATATATTTAGATACCATTTAAAAAACGATACGGAATTAGGGAAACTTGCCCGGACTTTTATGGACCAGGGACATCTTGTACCTGACGAAGTTACGATCAACATATTGAAGAACGAAGTCCTAAAGCAAACAGACCCAAAAGGATTTATTTTCGATGGTTTTCCTAGAACGAATCCACAAGCGCATGCCTTAGATACCTTACTAGCTGAGCTAAAAACTTCAATTACAGTTATGCTTGGATTAGAGGTTGAAGA
>JBJTWF010000130.1:0-2897 GCA_046081565.1 Flavobacteriales bacterium
TGATTCCATTTGAAAAAGAATTATCGGTCATTGTAGCGAGAAATGCATCCGGTGAGATAAAAACCTTTGATGCGGTGGAATGTGAATTCAATTCGGAAGCCAATTTGGTGGAATTTCAATTTTCACCTGCGGCCATTTCAAGAGAAATAGAAGCCAAGGCCCAACACATTGCCAAGGAGGTTATTTCAAAATTAAATATGGTCGGTTTATTGGCTGTAGAGTTTTTCCTTACCACAGCTGGGGAGTTGTTGGTAAATGAAATGGCGCCACGTCCGCACAATTCAGGACATCATACCATTGAGTGTTGTTTCACCTCACAGTTTGCCCAGCATTTGAGAGCGATATTGAATATGCCTTTGGGAGATACCAGCGTAATCATGCCTGGAGCGATGCTGAATATTATTGGTGAAAAAGGATTTGAAGGTCCTGTAGCCTATGAAGGGTTGCCCGATGTTTTAGCCATGAAAGGCGTGTATGTGCATTTATATGGAAAGACACACACTAAACCGTTTCGCAAAATGGGCCATGTGACGATTTTGGGGAAGGATTTACAAGAGTTAAAGACCAAGGTTGAGGAAATAAAAAACAAGGTAAAGTGTATTTCCAATTAGCACTAATGAACCTCATGTGAATCAAGAAATCTTGAAAATACCCATTAACGGTAACGACTCCTTCGGAGTCGAACCGCATTCATGCAAAAAGTACGACCCCGCTGGGAATACTGATTTTTTTAGAGCTTTAATAACTCTGATTTAGCAATTTTTACGTAATAATTAGTGGCGTTTGGATAATCAGCCGCATTACCGTTCAATATAAGAATATCGATAAAATTCTCTTCTCTGTCTGTTCCGTTGGAGGGATTTGCTAGGTAAATATAGTTGCCCGAGGTTAAATTGGGAATTTGTATTTCCTTCATAGGACCATCCATTCCTTTTTTCAGGTACAAATGGTTATAACTAATGCACAAGTAATACACCTGTCCATTATAATCGAAGGCTCTTATACGATTGATATCGTCTTGTTCTAAGGGAATTTCTTGGGTTTCAATCTCATTGGATGCATTTTTAGAAAATTGAAAAAACCTTGATTTCCATGATGTTTCAGGGTCTAAATACGTTTGAAAAATACCAAAAACACGTTGGTTTTCATCGGTGAAAAGTTCACAGTTGTCAATAAGACGATTTCGCGATGCTACAAGGGTATGATTGCTATAATCTGCTAAGGTTTGGTTAGACCAAACACCATTTTCTTTGATAAAATACTTCGTTTTATAATAGATAGCGGGAAGACCTGGTCCAACATAATCGTCTTGAACGGCGAGGATATACGGCTCATTATTTTTTGTAGAGATAAAAGGGTAGTAGAACGAATTCCCTAAGTTTACTCCAGCATCTTCTGAAACCCATAAAGCCGCGTGAATGGGTTTAGCAAAAACCTTTACGTCTTGATACAATCCGAAAGTTATATACATCACATCATTTTCAGAGATGGACGCCCCAATTCGAATGTTTACGGTTTCCGGTTGCCCTGGAAGGTGATCAATAATCGTCTCGCTTTCGTAGGATTGTATGTTTCCCAGGTATGCCTCCGGAAACCAATAATGTTTGAGTTTACCTAGTGATCCATTTTCTGAAGGATTTATTTCTGTAGGTTCAAAGACAAAAACGTGTAAACACCCCTCTGAATCCATCAATAGGTTAACTGGTCTTGAAGTAGGAAATCCCATGCCTTTACTCCAGTTGGCATCAGCATGTTTACTGTAAATAAAGACGGTTGATGGATTACTTGCATTGGGATAACCTAAATCTAAGTTTTGATTATCCACTACGGCCATAAATACACGATCATGAAATCGTACGATTTTTTGTTGGTTGTATCCCCACCACGTACCATTTTCTTGATGATATTTGCTGCCAGGAATCACCTCGACAAAGGCGTGGAGCGTGGAATCGCTCTTTTTTTTGCAGGCGCTTATCCCAATCATAAGGATACAAAGCACAAGGAGGTTCGTCGCGCGATGGATCATGCTGTCTACCGATAAAACGTTGAATCTAAATCCATCCATGACAAGGCTGCATTGGCAAAAATATCTTCAATTTGGTCGTTCGGTAAATCACTTTCCTGGATGAATTTCCCGATTTCTAGGTCTCCTAGTGGAAACGGATAATCAGATCCTAGGCACACACGCGTTGATCCTTGAAGCGACAAAATGTATTTCAGTGCATCAATGTCATGGGTAATGCTGTCTACCCAAAACTTACCAAGGTAATTTCGGGGGTTTACCTCGTTATCAATGGCCACTAGATCCGGCCTGCAATTAAAACCATGTTCGATGCGTCCAAGGGTAGGTAAAAAAGAGCCTCCGGCATGAGAAAAACATACCCGCAGGGAAGGAAGGCGCTCTAAAACGCCTCCGAAAATCATAGAACATGCAGCCCTGGAAGTTTCCGCAGGCATTCCCACCAACCAAGGCAGCCAATATTTTTTCATGCTATCAAATCCCATCATTTGCCATGGGTGAATCATGACTGCTAAACCAAGACGACTACACGCTTCAAAAATGGGAAAAAATTCGTCTTCACTCAGGTTCTTATCGTTGATATTCGATCCGATTTGAATTCCGACTAGACCAATGGATTTGATGCGTTCCAATTCTTTTATGGCTTCCTCTTGATCTTGCATGGGTAAGGTACCAAGACCAATGTAGTTTTTAGGATAACGTTCCACCAAATCTGCAATGTGATCGTTCAAAAAGCGCGATAATTCTGCACAATCTTTTGGATCAGCCCAGTACGAAAACATAACAGGAATGGTGCAAACGACTTGAACACGCGTGTTAAATGTTTCATATTCTTGAATACGAAGCGTTTCGTCCCAACAATTTTCTTGGATCCGTC
>JBJTWF010000131.1:0-16876 GCA_046081565.1 Flavobacteriales bacterium
TTTTATTCGCAATGGGGTAGAGCTCAAAAAAAATCAAAACGACATTCGTGTTCTTGAAATGGGTCTAGGCACCGGGTTAAATGCCTATTTAACCATGGTTTGGGCCCGTAGTTATCCAGGAAATATTACCTATTACGGAATAGAAGCGTACCCCGTTGAAGGGAGTGTCATGCGTTCGTGTTTACAAGCTGCTGGTGCTACCGATACGGAAGAATTAGCGTTTTTTAGTCAAACCGTGTATGGCCAAAAACAGTCGATTCATAATTTTACCCTTGTTCCGGTTCACGCGGCCTGGGAAGCCATTCGGTATGACAATGAATTCGACGTGGTGTATTACGATGCCTTCGGTCCTCGCGCTCAAGAAGCGATGTGGAGCATGGATAACTTAGGTCGTGCTCATTGCGCCTTGAAACAAGGAGGATTACTTACCACCTATTGTGCAAAGGGTCAAGTGAAACGAAACCTTAAGGAACTTGGGTTTGATGTGATATCCTTACCGGGTCCTGCTGGCAAAAGAGAAATGACCCAAGCGATTAAAGTTTAACATATTTTAAGGGTTTATTAACAAATTGGATGCGAACAAGACTTAAATTTGAAGAAACGTTTGTTCTTGTTAAAATTATTATACCTATTAAATGGGGCCTTTCGGGGCCCCATTTGATTTAACCGTCTTTTCATAGGCAATAAATAGCGCTTTCAATTCATTCAAAACCAAAGCAGTAGCTCCCCAAATCCAATGTTCGTTCCATTGAAAACCAGGAACCTTACCGATAAACCTTGATCCTTCTTGGTGTGTCATTTCCTTCCATGAAATAGGTGTTTCCGAAGCAAAAACCGCTAAATCGATCGGTATTACTTGTTGAATTTCACGTTCGTTTCGTTGCAAGGTGGGTTTAGATTCGTGGGCAAATAAAAAAGCATGCATGATGAAATTCGAAACGGGGATGTACACCGGACTGAGTACATTCAGGCAAATGCCTCGCTCAGTTTGAATACCGAGTTCCTCCATACATTCCCTTCTCGCACATTGCTCCAAGTTTACGTCACTTAATTCTCTTTTTCCTCCTGGAAATCCGTATTGACCGCTGTGTTTCCCTTCGTATTCACTCCTATGAATTAAAAAAAAACTTGGATTACCGTGTTCATTTATAAATAAGTGAATTCCAACAGCTGACTCACGAGGTTTAAGGAATTCTAATGGTTGCTGGCTTGATAATTTTCTTCCCTCTGGAAACATGGCCAAGTGATGCTTTTCATTGGCCTGGTAGCCTTGGCAATAGGCAAAAAAATCTTCCATTATGGTTGCGTTTCTTTTTATGTCGTATTGTCAAAAATATAACAATTTACAGGTTACTATGATAAAAATAGGGGGTACGTTAAAAAAAAATTATAATTTTTCGAATATACCCCCCTAAAAATATTAATTTTGCCAAAAAAAAGAAAAAATGGCAACGAAACGATTAACGGCTTATCGAGATGTTTTAAACCGAACCCCAAAAGTAGTGGAGTTAGATTCCAAATTGTCTGAATTATATGGGACTTTGGTATTTCATTCAGAGGTAATGCGTGAGTATTTACCTTCAGAAACGTACAAATCGATTAATGAGGCGGTAAATGCCGGCGCACGTTTGGATCGAAAAGTAGCGGATCAAGTAGCAACGGCCATGAAAGATTGGGCCTTATCAAAGGGGGCAACCCATTATACCCATTGGTTTCAACCGCTAACGGGTACAACAGCAGAGAAGCACGATGCCTTCCTAAAACCGATTGGTCCAGGACGGGCTATCGAACGCTTTGATGGAGACATGTTGATACAGCAAGAACCCGATGCGTCATCCTTTCCCAACGGAGGAATTCGAAATACATTTGAAGCCAGAGGCTATACGGCGTGGGATCCTTCGTCTCCTGCATTCTTAATGGGTAAAACACTCTGTATACCAACTATTTTTATCTCCTATACGGGCGAATCTTTGGACTACAAGACGCCATTGTTGAGGGCACTGCATTGTATTGATAAAGCCGCGGTAGATGTTTGCCAATATTTTGATAAAAACGTCAACAAAGTTGTGGCAACGTTGGGGTGGGAGCAAGAATATTTTTTAGTTGATCAAGCACTCTTTAATGCCCGACCGGATTTAATGTTGACTGGACGCGCATTGTTTGGTCATGCTCCAGCAAAAGGACAACAGTTAGAGGACCATTATTTTGGCTCGATTCCGGAGCGTGTGAATGCTTTTATGCGTGAATTTGAAATGGAATCCCTTCGGTTGGGTATTCCCGTTACCACAAGACACAATGAAGTAGCACCAAATCAGTTTGAGTGTGCGCCTATTTTTGAAGAATGTAATTTGGCCAATGACCATAATTTACTATTGATGGACTTAATGGAAAAAATTGCGAGGAAGCATGATTTTAGGGTCTTATTGCATGAAAAACCCTTTGCAGGAGTAAACGGTTCTGGAAAACATAACAATTGGTCCTTAAGTACCAATACCGGTGTAAACCTATTGGCGCCCGGTAAAAACCCTAAAAGTAACTTGCAGTTTCTTACCTTCTTCGTGAATACCATTATGGCAATTCATGAAAATGCCGATTTGTTGAGGGCTTCTATCGCTTCTGCAGGAAACGATCATCGGCTTGGTGCCAACGAAGCGCCGCCTGCCATTATCTCTGCCTTTATTGGTAGTTCGTTAACGGCGGTTTTAGATGATTTAGAAAAAAACATTAAGGCAGGAAAAATGACCCCGCAGGATAAAACGGAATTGAAATTGAACATTGGAAAGATTCCCCAAATCCTTCTGGACAATACCGATCGCAATCGCACCTCTCCTTTTGCCTTTACAGGAAATAAATTTGAATTTCGGGCCGTTGGTTCTTCCGCTAATTGTGCGTCTGCCATGATTGTTATCAATACCATTGTAGCCAGTCAACTCATAAAATTCAAAAAAGCGGTTGATGTGCGCATGGACAAAGGTGAAGGCAAAGACGAAGCGATTTTAAAAGAACTTCAGGTACTAATTAAGGCCTCGAAGAAAATTCGTTTCGAAGGAAACGGCTACGGTGATGCTTGGGTAAAAGAGGCGGAGAAAAGAGGATTAAGTAACCGAAAAGATACACCGAGAGCGCTAAAAGCTTACCACGAAAAAGCCATTGAGAACTTATTCAATACCATGGGGGTTTTATCCCCGCGTGAGTTAGAGGCACGTCGAGAAATTGAATTTGAAGGGTATGTGCTTAAAATTCAAATTGAATCTCGTCTCATGGGCGATTTGGTTAACAACAATTTTATTCCTGCGGTTTTAGAATATCAAAACAAATTAATTCAAAATATCCAAGGCTTGGTAGCTCTATTTGGGGAAAAGGAAGGGAAAGCCATGGCTAAAGCGCAATTAGGCATTTTAAAAGAAGTCAATACTCACCTTAATGCGATGAAAGCCTCTTCAGAAAAAATGTTAGCAGAACGTAAGAAAGCCAACGCGATGGAAGATGTGGAGAAAAAAGCTTTGGCATATTGTGATAACGTCAAGATTCACTTTGACGAAATTAGATACCACGCGGATAAATTAGAGCTAATCGTTGAGGATGAATTATGGCCTTTGCCGAAATTCCGAGAATTGCTCTTCATACGTTAATTGGGTGCGTTTTTTCTATTTTATTGCCATCGTATTTAGGTTTACTGCAGTAAATTCCCAAGAAATCATCGAATTAGATTCTATCAATCCATTGGCGCATGCCCGCGCCATTCGTTGCCTTGATGATAAAATATACCTCGGGGATAATTTAGGGCGTTGTTTATCGTACAGCGTTACGATTCAAGAGTTGAAATTACACCGTCAGCAACAACTAGAAATAAGGGATGTAGAAGCAAGTCCAAAGGGCGTTTTTTGGATGCAAACGGCAGATGAGGGGGTTGTTTTTACGAATGAATCCAGCACCCCTAGTTTATTTCCCAAAGCAGGAGGAAAAAGTGTTTTTTTAGACGGAATTGCCATACAAGATAGTGTTGTGTTTGTAATGGGTGACCCTATCGATGGAGAATTTCAATTATTCCTATCAAAGAATCTTGGTCGAACTTGGGAAGCCATCCACGGAGTTCTTGCAAAAACGGGTGAAGCGGGATATGCTGCAAGTGGAACAACCGTACATCTTTTAGAAAACCGACTCTATTTCGTATCAGGGGGAACCGAGTCACGAATATTCATTGGGAAACGTTGGGGAAAACGGTGGAAATCGTACGCGATTCCTTTTGAAAATGGGGAAGGGGAGGGAGCCTATTCTTTGTGTATTCTTGATCGTAATAATTTAGTGGCTGTAGGGGGAAATTATCAATTTCCATCACGTAGAACCAAGGTTTGTTTTACGTCATCGGATGGGGGTAAATCATGGAGTGAAGCTGCAACACCCCCTATGGGCTACCGTTCCTGTGTAATTCACTATGAAGGAGTTACCTATGCCTGTGGAACCAACGGTTTAGATTTTTCTACGGATAACGGAGTGCATTGGACCCCTTGGATTACAGGTTCTTTTTTGGCCATGGATGTTGCGAAAGGTATACCTGAAAAACTATGGGTGACGACGAAAAATAACCTGGGTTTGTATGCTTTTGAACCCGTGCGTATTGCATGGATAATCAATAAACCGTAAGGGTAAAATCCTAGTTTTGATAAAGGCTGGTAATGGTGAGCAATACGCTAACCAACTCCATGCTTGCTAAATGGTTTTCTTTAAATAGTATTTCAATGACTTGTTCGCCCTCTCCCTTTCCAGGTCTAATGTCGTATACCGATTGAGAAAAATCTTTTAACGTACGATACTCAGGGATTAATTCTAATATCGATGACCTTAACATTCCTAGCCCATCGATACGCGTTAATACCGATGGATTTCCGTAAAATTGAAATGGTGATTTTGTTTTTTCTACCTGAGGGCGATTCTTTCCAATAAATATGGTGGAATCGTTTATCGATTTATAAATAAACCGGGCGCCATTAATTTCCAACTCATTTTTATTAAAATGAACGTTAAAATCAGCAAATGAACGGAGGATTGTGTTTAAAGAGGATGTACTAATGGGTTTGGAAAAACTTAGCAACAGGTCCATGTCAAAATCCAAATAAGGCTTTTCCCCCTGGTCCACATACCGCGCTCCATAATAATTCAATGAAAAACTGCTAAGGTTATCGATTACATTCTTGACATTACTGTACTTACTAGGCAAAAAACTTCCTTTGTTTATCGTGGAAGATAAATGGAAAAAGTCTGGATTTCTTGGAGGAGATAGGAGGGTATATGGATTGGAACGCGCGAAGTGAACAGTCACTTTGTTTTTGTTGAATCGAAACGCATATCGATTAATCATACGCTGGTTCTCATACAAGTCATAAACTACAGGGGCTTCCTCCGAAAAAGAGGTTTTAAATGCACCAGATCGTTGAAACAATTCCCGATAAAAGGATTGATCATATATCGTTTGATCTGCTACCACTTGATAATACGTTTGATGTAGCACATATCCTGTTTCATCTTTACGTTTTCCGGAGGGGGTATATTTTCCAGCGATCATCCATATCATTTGGTTTTCTGACTTTACCTTAATCAGTGCAAATTCCTCTTGAAAATTGATCGGTATACCTCCTTCCTTATTTTCGTTTTTTAAGGCATTGGTTTGAAGGAATTTAGAAACTAATTCCAATATTTTTTTATCGTTGTTTCGAAAGGTGAAATCAAACAGCACCTGTCCAAAAAGCGAACGGGGGTTGATTTTAATAATGCCAATGGTGTTGGATGGACACTGCAGTGTTTTTTCCTTGTGAATGACAGCATACGAACTGAGAAAAGCAAAAACGCCTCCCCAAATTATAAAAATGAAAAGCAAAGCAACAAGCCGTAGCGCTAATTTCATAGAAGCAAAATTACGGAAACACAAATGATTAACTTTGTACCATGCGAAAAATAATTCATTTCCTCGTAGGTTGTTTCGGGTGGAAGATAGACTTGAACCGACCGACGTCGATTAAAAAGGGGGTTGTCGTTATGGCCCCACATACATCCAACTGGGATTTTATCCTGGGAAGGCTTGCTATTTATACCATGGGGATAAAAGGTAGATACCTTATGAAAAAAGAAATATTTTTTTTCCCCCTTAATATCATATTAAAAGGCTTGGGGGCTATTCCAGTCGATCGAAATAAGAACAATAACATGGTAAAACAAGTAGCCCAATTATTCGATCACCATGAATCCTTGTTCGTAGTTTTTACTCCCGAAGGTACACGGGACTATAACCCTAACTGGAGAAAAGGTTTTTATCATATTGCCCAAGAAGCAAAGGTACCTATTCTACTTTCTTATATTGACTTCGCTACCAAAACATGTGGTTTTCATTCGCTTTTCGAACCGACAGGTAATGTCGAACATGACATTCAAAAAATTAAAGAAATCCTTTCGGTGTATAAAGGGCGTTTTCCGGAAAAAGGAATTATTTTGTAATGCGATCGGTGCGCCGCTCATATCCGTATGGACAATGTTTACAATTGCTTTTACAACAATATCCCCGTTTTAAATGGTAACTTTCCTTAAATACAATGTACCCTTCTTCAGAAAGATAATAGTCTTCCTCAGAAAGCTTCGATCGCTTCCCAAATTCTGAAAAATCTATGACTGATTCCTCGTTGTTGTGCATTGTAAATAGTCGTATAGATAAAATAACTTGTCTTGAAAACACGCGAACCCATCTTTTGTTCATTCAGCGTGATGATCTTATTCATCCCATTATTGCTGGAAACAAATGGCGAAAATTGAATAGATCGATTGCTTATGCATTGGAGAATAATGTTTCAGGGATTCTTACCTATGGTGGGGCGTTCTCAAATCATCTTATCGCAACAGCAGAAGCCTGTAGATTATTTGACCTTCCTTGTACCCTCATGGTGCGAGGAGAGGAGTTGTGCGTAGATTCTAATCCGTATCTTGCGTATTGCCATAGAGCGAACGCTCAATTGTCGTTTGTTAACCGTTCCGACTACAAGGCCTTAAAGTCCCGAGAGGGTATAGTTGACGTAAACGGGAAACGTTTTCTTTCTATCCCTGAAGGGGGAGCCAATCGATTGGGTGTGGAAGGATGTATGGACATGGTACACTCATCGGAAGATTATAATGTTATGGCCCTTGCCCAAGGAACAACTACCACAAGCCTTGGTTTGTTATTAGGAAGTCACCCTTCCTGCGAAATATGGTGTTTTCCAGTGCTAAAAGAATTCGATTCTTATCGTGAAATGGAGAACCTGGCGAAGAAAACTGGTTTTTTGGATGCCTTTCACCAGCAACGACATCGGTTAACCGTATTTGACCAACATCATCTTGGTGGATATGCGAAACAACAAGACGTAGTAATGAGAAGATGCGAGCATTTATCCCTGGAACCGAAAATAACCTTCGATCCCATATATACGGGCAAAGCGTTTCTCGGGCTTTTACATGAAATGCGTCAACGGGATTTGGCGAACAAAAAGGTTCTATTCATTCACACGGGAGGAGTACGTGCGAAAGAGTTACTTTAATTTCGTTTTTTTCTTGCCGTATAGAAGCACTGATTTGAAAAATAATTCAGCAGAACCGAGTCCTTTGTTTACTGTACTTAGCTTCGAAATAGTAATATCTACAGCCATTCCCAAACGGAAGTATTTGAATTTATAGTTGAAATTCAAGCTCGCTGCATCGTTCCATCGATAAAATAAACCGTAGTTAAGTGATTTAGACTTGAGAATATTTGTAATGTCGGAACCGGTTTCCAAAATGTTCTCAAACATGACTCCCATGACAAAATTAGAATTAGCACCATTTTTAAAAGCCATGAGTTGGGGTTGAATGCGTAAGTCTTTCCGACGTGTGGTTAAATCTACACCTGCGTTTAATACGATTTGCATATTCATGCGGTCACTGGTTTCGGTAAACGACATCTTAGGTTTATTGACATGGTTTACGGCTAAGCCTCCAAAGTACTTGGTTTTATTCCGCATTTGATATTGGTATTGAATCCCGGTATTTACATTAAAGGCAGAATAGGAGCTGTTGCTCAAGTTGTCGTTTATGTAAATGGGATCACCAACATTCCATCCGTAGCCGAAACCATTCCAATTGGTCTCCCATTTTGGTAGGGTGGGGTCAAAGCTCTGTAATATCATTCCAGGAGCTGCACCCACCGTCAATCGAGAGAATTGATTGAGCTGGATTGAGTAATTAATTGGAATATCCACTTCGGTGGCCATTAACTTACTGTTTCCTGTTTGCTCGTTGATGACGTTCAAGCCTAATCCGAAATGGTTTTTGCTCGTTCCATCGGACAACTTAAAATCAGCAACTAATGCATTCGTTCGCATGGGCGAATCTCCAACGGTAGGATTTTGGAGTTTGAACACGGTACAAAACGAGTAATCCTCAAAACCGCCCGCCGTTGTGGCTACGTTGAATAAACTCGGTGTTTGATAGAACAAACTAGAATTATAGGCATATTGACCGAAAGAAAAGGTTGCCGTTAATAGCGCTAAACACAATGAGGTTAAGTATTGGTTTCTCATCTTGATTATTTGTATAAGGTTACATTGCCATTCATAGATCCTGAAAGGCCATTGATTAATCGGTACTCTAATTTATACGTAAAGGTTCCAGCATTCAATGGCTTTCCCTTGAATGTCCCGTCCCAGCCTTCTTGTGGGCTTGTGGTTCTGAAGACTTGCTGTCCATACCGGTTGTACACTTCGAAGTTCATGGTAACTATAGCGCCACCATCCCCATCAAATCCATCCGAGTAATCACTGTCTTTGTCAACGTTGGTAATCACCCGTAATACATCGTTTTGATTATCCCCGTTGGGAGAGAAAGCATCGGGAACCGTAACGATTACCGAATCACGGAAAAGTACGCCAACAAATACCGTATCAGCAGCAATACATCCTTCCGGTGAAATGTTATTAATAATGTAATACGAATCGTAATACGGCGATACCACAACGGTGTCGCATACCCCTGCCAAATCTCCGAAACAATAGACATCGTTTCCATTATTCGGAGTAACCCAAACCAGAGAATCACCAGCCGCATAACCACTGATGACGATTACTGCCCCAGTAGTTACCGAACCACTAGGCCACATTCCGCCGTACATGGGAATAATGGTGTCGTCAATAGGTACGCCGCCCAAGGTATTTAAAAGGGTAATACTCACCGTCGGAACAGAACCCACGGTAAGTACTTGGCTCGCAGAGCTTGTATTGCCTGTTGCATCGGTTACCGTAAGGGTTAAGGTGTACGTTCCTGCCGTTGCAAAACAGATTGGCCCTGGGTTCATACCACTATAAAAAGAGGGTGTACCACTTGGAAAAGACCAGCTCGAGGAGACAACATCGTTGGAAGACGTGTTTTCAACATCAATGCAATCCCCTTCGCAAATTACGTTGTCAGATATAGAAAAACTGGCCGTTGGTTGGGCTAAACCAACAACACTCAAAACCGTGAAGAGTGAAAGGTAAATATATTTCATCATTGCTTAACGCATTAAAGGTTGCGACGAAGTTAATAAAAAGCTTTCAATTTACCACACGTCCCTACATTTTGAGTAAGGTAATTACCTCATGGGCCGCACGCGCATCGTGCACCCTCAAGACGTCACAGCCTTTGGTGATAGCAAAGGTGTTTAAAATGGTAGTCCCGTTCAAAGCTTCGTTTGCGTCGGTATTTAGCTTTTTATAAATCATTGATTTCCTTGAAAATCCGCACAATATGGGTCTTTCAAAAATTTGAAATAAGGTTAAATGTTTCAGCATCTCGTAATTCTGCTGAAGATCTTTAGAAAAACCAAAACCGGGATCGATGAGAATGTCTTTTACGCCTGCCGCTTGGATCTGGTTGATTTTCTGGGATAATTCAAATAACACCCTCGTTGTGACATTGTCGTAGGTTGTTTCGTCGTGCACGTTCGATGATTTACCCCGAGAATGGGTCAGGACGTAGGGGGCATTGAAGGATGCACATACACCCCAAATATCAGGATCATTATTTCCCCCCTCTACGTCATTGATGAGATCCGCACCCTGAGATAAGGCCCAAGCCGCCACTTCTGCTGAACTGGTATCAATGGAGACGTGTAAACTCGGGTAGTGGTCCAGGGTAAACTTCAATACGGGTTCTAACCGCTTAATTTGTTCGGTTGCTGAAACCGGTCTTGAACCAGGCCGCGTAGAATTGGCTCCCAAATCGACCATGGAAAACCCGTAGGTCACTAGGGAATTTAAATAGGATTTAAGGGTTTCATGATCCGAAATTCGGCTGGCATCATAAAATGAATCGGGTGTTGCATTTACAATTCCCATCAGCAATGGGTCTTCAAGCGATAATAATTTATTGCGCAAACGAATAAATCCATTTGAACGAAAATGTTTACCTTCGGCACCGATTATTCTATTTTTAGTCATGCAAAATACCTTGGATTCGTTTACAAATATACTCACAAATTGCCGAGAGGTATTTGTAAAAAAAACGAAAGACTACGGCACGGCATGGCGAATTCTTAGACCCATCGCATTAGCTGATCAACTCTACATCAAAGCAAATAGAATTCGGACCATTCAGGAAAATGGCGAAAGCAAAGTAGGGGATGGGGTGGAAGGAGAATTTATGGCGATTGTAAACTATTGCATTATGGGGCTAATCCAAATCAATGAAGGAGCCTCATTGGATTTGGAACTAAACCTAGAAAGAGCCACCTCCCTTTACGATAAATACAGAGATGAATCCATCGCATTAATGTTGAAAAAGAACCACGATTACGGCGAAGCGTGGAGAGACATGGCAGAAGAATCCCTGACGGATTTAATTTTGATGAAAATTTATCGCATCAAGCAAATTGACAGTAACAACGGTGAGACCTTGATTTCAGAAGGCATTGATGCTAATTATTACGACATGCTAAACTATGCTGTGTTCGCCTTGATCCTGCGAAATGTTAAATAAGTGTTACGCTTGAGCAATCAATCGTCTTTCAGTATAATTTCCACCTTAAATTTTTAATTATGAAAGCACTTCGCACCTTTGGTCCTTGGACAATACGCCTTCTTATTTCAGGCGTTTTCTTTCTATCCGCCTTTTCTAAATTATACCCCAATCCGGTTTCAGCGATAACGATGTTTGAAATCAAACAACTCGCTCCTTTGGGTATTTCTGCTCAATGGGCCCTCTACCTTTCTCGTACCTTAATTGGTGTGGAATTAGCCATCGGTTTCCTTCTCTTGTTGCCTTATTTTTTGCGAAAGGTTGTCATTCCAGGAACTATATTGTTGTTGGTGATTTTTATTGTTGAATTAATCGTCGAAATTATTTTACGTGGAAATAAAGGAGCCTGTGGCTGTTTTGGCACCCTAATCACCATGACCCCCTTGGATGCAATCATCAAAAACACCCTTTCCGTTGGACTGTTGGTATGGTTCTACTTTCTAGATAAAAAAAGCGATTTTCCCGAAGGATTTTCTCCCGAAGGAAAACGTTCCCATGCCCTTGCGATTGCCGTAGTCTTTCTAAGTTCTATTCTAGCTATCTTTATGTTAGCCCCCATGGGACAAGGTTCGAATGGAGCGCCCAAGCGCGTTATGGTGGAAGATAAAGCCCAAGGTGCGGTTGCGTTCACCGAGGCTACCCAGCGATTAAAATCGAAAAGGGATTCAATTATCGATAACATTACCGCCTTGTTGGAAAAACAAGATTTAGCCCGAAAAGCGCAAGATAATCAAGCGGTGATCATGCTCGATAAAGCAATTCAAACAGAAATAGGTAAATTAAAGAAAGTTCAAACGGATTTAATCGAGAATAAAAAAATGAGCGAAACTTTGATTGAAAACGGGGAAAAAGGACCGGCAAAAGCCTTGTCTGGGTTTGAAGATTTGTTTCCTGATATCAACGATGGGAATAAATTGCTTTGTTTTTTTGCTCCAGGTTGCGACCATTGTCGAGAAACGGTCAAGAAGTTAACGCAGATGAAGAATACGATTCCCGGTTTCCCGAATATTCGTATTGCCTTCATGGACGAGGAAACGGAATTGATACCCGATTTTTTCAAGGTGGCGGGGAGTGAATATTCCTATATCGTTTTGGATATCAAAAGTTTCTGGAAACGGCTAGGAAGCAAATACGATGTTCCGGGTGTCCTATATTTGAAAAACGGCAACCTGCAAAAAATGTATCAAGGAATTGATAACCAAAAGTTTGACGAGAAGGAATTTAAAAAAGTACTGTTGCAATAACCTCGTATTGATTTTTGGCTTATTTTAGAGGATGCGTAAACCGTTTATTGGTGCCAATTGGAAGATGAATAGGTTGGGAGGGCAGTCCACGGAATTCCTTGAACGCCTCTCCGCATACGCCAAGGTACAGCCCGAAAAGGAAATCATTGTTTTTCCTTCCATGCCTTACCTTTCGCTGTTAAGCCAAAATTTTAGTGATTTTTTAGGGGCGCAAAACGTTTGTCATACCGCAGGATTTGCAGCGCTAACGGGTGAAACCAGTGTCGTACAACTCAAAGATTTAGGAATTAAATATGGGATTGTCGGTCATTCCGAAAGGCGCTTTTCTTTTTATGAGAACGACGACATCGTGCTTCAGAAAGCCACAAATATGCTAAACGAAAACTTAGGTTTAGTTTTCTGTTGCGGTGAATCCATGGAAGTGCGAAAGGAGGGTTCTCACCTGGGGTGGATCGAATCGCAACTCCAAGGCCTACTAAAAAGCATTAAACCCGCCGCCGCCAAAAACCTGGTGATTGCGTATGAACCGCTTTGGTCTATTGGCACCGGAATTATCCCTAGCCTTCAAGAAATCGAAGCAATGCATTTACATCTTCGTTCTTTATTGCATCATGCTTTTGGAGAAGAAGCGGCATCCGATGTTCGCATCCTGTATGGAGGAAGTTGTAATGAGAAAAATGCAAAGGATATTTTCTCCCTACCCAACGTGGACGGTGGATTAATTGGCGGCGCTTCGTTGGATTGGAATACTTTCGTTACCATTTGTGATGCCCTATGATCGACTATAATGAACTTACGTTACAACCTGACCCCTACCTTCCTTGGTCGGAAGTTCTTGTCGCCAAGTTAGCAGATTTGGGGTTTGAGAGTTTTGTAGATGGAGAAAAGGTTTTAACCGCTTATTGCCCATCGGATTTGTTTTCAACCATCCCTTGGCTGCCTTTGCTAGAGGAATTAAAAAGTAAAGGGGTTAGCATTGCGTATGAAGTAAACCTAATCCAAGGCCAAAACTGGAATCAAACATGGGAAAAGCAGTATGAACCCGTGGATTTTGGTAATTTGGTGATTTTAGCTCCTTTTCACAAGGACGTTCCACCCGGTAAAAAGATCATCCGTATCTTACCTAAAATGTCCTTTGGTACCGGTCATCACCAAACCACGGCCATGATGTGTCAAGCCATGGAAAAAATGGATTTTAAGGGGACTAACGTGCTGGATTTTGGTTGCGGCACAGGCATATTAGCCATCTATGCTGAAATGTTGGGTGCAAAGCACGTTTTGGCCATTGACATCGAGCCATGGTCTGTTGAAAATACGCGGGAAAACATGGCTGAGAATCACTGTTCGAAGGGTCGCGCTGAGGTCGGCGGGATTGAGGCTATCTCTTCCGCACCATTCGACAGGGTGTTAGCAAATATTAATAGAAATGTACTCATTCCGTCCTTTGAGCATTTCAATCGGTTGATACCTGTAGACGGTCGGTTGTTACTGAGTGGATTTTTTACTTCCGATGCTGCCGATATTCAAGATATAGCAAAAAAACATCATTTTACTTTAATCGCATCGTATGAGAATTCCTCTTGGGCTTGTCTGGATTTTATCAAAAACTAACGTATTCGTTTTTGCCTTTTTCATCGCGATAACCCCCGCCTTCTCGCAAGGGTTCACCTCCGAAAAAAAACAATTCATTAAAGATTGTCAACGCATTTTTGTGGAGGAAGACATGAGTAAAAACGTAAATTCAGTGCTTCCCGATTGGATTAATGCATCCACCCTAAACGATGCTGCGTTTGGTAAGCTTGTCGATGCCTGCAATACGATTCAAAAGAAACACGAGGATAATCAAGCGACATACTACTATTTGTTCTCCATGGTGTATCAAGGAAAAAACAAATTTCCAAGTGAGTTTAAAAGCGAATGGATTGGATTAGAAAAGTCCATGAGGGAGGAGGAAACTGAAGCGTATCTTGATTTTATGTTTTTCTCCTACAAGCTATTTCGGTACCGCGCCTTACATGAAACCGAAATGGGACGATGGATATATCAAGGAGATCTGACTTGGAATACCCAAAAAGGAATCGGGATTCAATGCAATACAGGCCAATTGATTGCTCGGATGATCGATAAGACCAGTGCGGATAGCATTTATATTTACGAAACCGATGGGTATTTCGATTATAAGACCAAGAAATTTACAGGGAAAGGGGGTACGCTGACGTGGGAAAAAGCGGGATTGAAAAAAGAAGAAACGTTTGCTCAATTGTTTGGATATAAAGTCGACTTAAGAAAAATGGATTTTCGGGCCGACACCGTACAATTAACCACTCCCTATTTTAAAACACCCGTTTTAGGTTCCCTAAAGGATCGCATGGAAGAGGTTGAGGAACAAGGAGGACAAATGCCTTATTTCACTTCTTTCGATAGCCGATTGCGCATTCAAAACTTACTTCCGGAAATCGATTTCGATGGTGGATTTTCCTTGCAAGGGGCAGATTTCGTCGGCATTGAAGTGAATGGTGTCCCGGCCCTGATTCAATTTAAGTATCAGGATAGACCATTGTTCGAAATAAGTACCGCATTAGTCAACGTACAACAAGAATTAATTCTTTCTAGAAATTGTGCCGTTAAAATGCGGTATCCGAACGGTGATTCGTTAGTGCATTCTCAATGCATGCTTCAATTTAAGCCTGCGGATGGGGTATTATTTCTTTTCGCTGAAAAAAAAGGTAATTCAGTAATTCCCTTCGTAGATTATCATTTTCAAGTTTCATCCAATGCCCCGTTACTCAAATGGAAATGTAAAACCCCTTATCCTAAGTTTACGTTTGATTTGGCAACGTCGCAGGAACAGAAAATAGCGCAATTTGAATCGATAAATTACATTAATCCAAAAGTAGTCGCTAAACTTTCATCCAGTGGAGGCAGCAACCCGATTGTTCAAGTCATGGGAGTTTTTAAAAAGTCGAAAAGTGCTTTTTTATCGTTCGGTGAAGTGGCCACAGCCTTAGGTACTTCAACCCAAGGCTTTGAGACTCAAATTTTTTCTTTGGAGGCAGAAGGCTTTTTAACGGTAGATACGAAAAACAAACGCATTTCCCCCACAACAAAAATGCGTAATTATGCCGCAGGGATTACAGGGGAAAAAGATTTTGATTTTTTATCGTTCACGGCTAACCTAACCCCACGACCTTTGCCATACACCAAGGAGGATATAGAAAAGGATGCGCGCTTCAAGGCCATCAATCAATCCGTGGAATCCCTCAATGCTCGCTTTGTTCGACAAGATTATTTTGGCGTTATTGATCTACTGAAGGATCAATTGTTTTTAACGGGGGTAGATCGTATTGTTTTATCCGATCCACAGCATACCTACCTTTATCCGGATTCTGCGATGGTGGTGGTTAAACCCAAAAGGGATCTACTTTTCAATGGCTTGATCAATGCCGGAAAATTTAGTGCGAACGTTCGGGAAGCCTCTTTTTCTTACGAAAAGTTTAGCATTCGTTTTTCCAAAGCCCAACAGGCCTCCTTTCGAGTAAATCCAATTCGGAAAGAGGATGGCACCAATCCTATTGCCTTGCTGAACTCTTTTTCCAATTTAACGGCGGAACTGATCATTGACGAGCCAGCCATGAAAAGCGGTCGTTCAGGAAACGACGATGTGTATCCTAAGTTATTGGTCCCAACCCAAGCCAACGTGTTATATAACGATAAGAGGATTGTCAAAGGAGCGTACGACTCTACTCGTTTCTATTATAAACTTCTACCGTTTGAGATGGATAGCCTGGATGAATTTGATGAATTGTCCTTTCGCTTAAAGGGTTCCCTAATATCAGGAGGAATATTCCCAGAACTGACGGAACCTTTAAAGATCATGAACGACTACTCCTTGGGTTTTATCACCTCGGCTCCCCCAGAAGGCCTGCCGTTTTATGGTACGTTTTCAACGTATAAGAATAAAATATTCCTTTCTCATAACGGCCTTCAAGGATCCGGAGTTATATCCTACGAGACTTCTACCGCAGTATCTAAAAACCTGACCTTTTTACCAGATTCCACCATTGGTTTAGCGCAATATACGAACGTGGAGAAAAAAGAGGGCATCAATGTTCCTTCGATCGAGTCTGATTTAGTATACATTTCTTTTCAACCTAAAAATCAAATACTAAAAGTGGCTTCGGTTCGAGAAAACCGTCTAAAGTTGTTTAACAACCAATGTGAGATGGACGGCATGGTCATGTTGTCCTTGAAAGGCATGAAAGGGGATGGGGTAATTTATTTTCCGGATGCCAATTTAGAGTCCTCTGTTTTCACGTTTAAACATGACGAAATTAATTCGGATTCTTCATCCTTTGCTTTGAAAAATAGGTTTGTTAATGAGGGGCAGGCACCTGTGGCTATGGAAACTAAAAATGTAAGAGCTAGAGTTTCAATGACCGAACGGAAAGGCGAGTTTATTTCCTTCGGTACCAAGCGGATTAAGTTTCCACCCAACCAATATTATTGTACCATGGATAAGTTCTTTTGGTATATGGATAAAGCCGGTGTTGATTTTCAAAAAACGGCTAAACAGCAAACGACCTTCG
>JBJTWF010000132.1:0-8399 GCA_046081565.1 Flavobacteriales bacterium
CTAACTGTTTTCGGGTATATTCTGAAGCTCCCGGTACGGCAATTCCGATAACCGCTTCTGCCGTGTCAAAGATGGCGAATCCTTTACCTTTCAACGCGGTTAGGTACTTAAACTTCATGTCAAAGCGTAAATCGGGTTTGTCCGAACCGTAGGTATGAATCGCCTCAGCATACGTCATGCGTGCAAAAGGTTTATCAAAGTGAATTCCCTTTATGGCAGCAAATAAATGCTTGATTAGTCCTTCAAACACATTTAGAACATCTTCTTGCTCAACAAAGGACATTTCACAGTCGATCTGCGTAAACTCGGGTTGACGGTCTGCCCGTAGATCCTCATCCCGAAAGCACTTTACGATTTGATAATACCGATCGAGACCGGAAACCATTAACAATTGTTTAAACGTTTGAGGCGATTGGGGTAAGGCATAAAACTGTCCGGGGTTCATGCGGCTTGGCACCACAAAATCTCGCGCTCCCTCAGGAGTTGATTTAATTAATACCGGCGTTTCAACGTCCATAAATCCTGAATTATCCAGGTATTTACGGGTTTCGAGCGCCACCTTATTTCGTAGAATCAACTTTTGTTGCACAGGCGTCCTTCGAAGGTCTAAGTATCGGTATTGCATGCGAAGTTCATCGCCTCCGTCGGTATAGTCCTCGATGGTAAACGGAGGCGTCTTAGAGGCGTTTAACACCTTGAATTCAGTTACCTCTATTTCAAGTTCTCCTGTGGGAATATTCGTGTTTTTGCTCGAACGCTCAATAACGGTTCCCGTAGCCTGAATGACAAATTCCCTACCCAGTTTGCGGGCCTCCAAACAGAGTGGAGCATTCTTATCCATGTTAAAGGCCAGTTGAGTAATTCCGTATCGATCTCGTAAGTCAACAAAAGTCATCCCTCCTAAGTCCCTTGATTTTTGTACCCATCCGCTGAGGGTGATCACTTTTCCTATGTGCTCGGTTCTTAATTCACCGCAGGTATGCGTTCGAAACATGTTTTTTTGGTAAAATTACAAACAAACTAGGTAGCGTGCGAATTCCTGGTCTTTTAAATTGAAATGTTCAAAAAGTGATGCCCTTTGATAAAAATTAATGAGGAATCGCTCGTATTAAAGATGTAAAACAACTAATTATCAGTAACTTAATGTATTAAATACAACGCCATGGTTTTAGTTAGTTCAACCGCAGGTTTTTGGTCTTTTTTCCTGATTTTTTTTGGTTTGTTATCCATTTTTGCCATCGCCTTTTGGCTAAGCAGTAGAAAAGGATAGCTTTCGAAGGATTAGGCTAAACGGCCCAAAAATGCAGGCCAACTGCATTGATTGGTTAGTATGTTTTGTACCTCAGTAATAGCAATCCGTTGTTGACTCATATCGTCGCGGTTTCTGAGGGTTACGGTTTGATTTTCTATGGTTTCATGATCAATGGTAATCGCGTAAGGGGTTCCAATGGCGTCTTGACGACGATACCGTTTACCTATGGAGTCCTTCTCATCGTATTGTACCGAAAAATGTTGTCTAAGCTGGTGTACAATTTCCATCGCTTTTTCGGGAAGACCATCTTTTTTTAATAATGGAAGAACGGCGACGTGGTATGGAGCAAGCGGAGCAGGGATGGATAATACCACACGTTCACTTCCATCTTCAAGGATTTCTTTTTTGAAAGTAGCACTGATAATGGAAAGGAATAATCGATCAAGTCCAACGGAGGTTTCAACGACATATGGCACGTAACTTTCGTTGGTTATGGTGTCAAAATACTGAAGTTTTTTACCCGAATGAACTTCATGCTGTTTTAAATCAAAATCGGTGCGTGAATGAATGCCCTCAAGTTCTTTGAATCCCATCGGGAAATTGAACTCAATATCACAGGCGGCATTGGCATAATGGGCTAATTTTATATGATCGTGAAAGCGATAATGGTCTTCGCCAAGGCCAAGGCTTAGGTGCCATTTCTTTCGTTCCTTTTTCCAGTGTTCGTACCACATTAATTCTTCACCGGGTTTTACAAAGAACTGCATCTCCATTTGTTCGAATTCACGCATTCTAAAAATAAACTGCCGAGCGACAATTTCATTACGAAAGGCCTTGCCAATTTGGGCAATTCCAAACGGTATTTTCATGCGTCCTGATTTTTGGACGTTTAGGAAATTAACAAAAATACCTTGTGCCGTTTCCGGTCGAAGGTAGATGGTGGATGAATCACCGGCGACGGACCCCAACGAGGTTGAAAACATCAAATTAAATTGCCGCACTTCTGTCCAGTTTTTTGTTCCAGCAATGGGACAGACAATCTCTAAGTCAAGAATTAGCTGCTGTAAATCAACTAAATCGTTTTCATTTAGCGCTTTTTTCAAGCGCCCCTCGATAGCATCTATCTTTTCTTGGATTCTAAGTACGTTGGGATTGGTGGCTATAAATTGATCGACATGGAACGAATCACCAAACCTTTTTAATCCTTTTTCTACTTCCTTTTCAATTTTTTGTCGTTGTTTCTCCAAATATTCCTCCACCAAAACATCCGCGCGATATCGTTTCTTGGAATCTTTGTTGTCAATCAAGGGATCGTTAAACGCATCAACATGGCCAGAGGCTTTCCAGGTAGAGGGATGCATAAAAATGGCCGCATCGATACCAACAATGTTTGCATGCAACTGCGTCATGGCTTTCCACCAATAGGTTTTGATGTTGTTCTTAAGTTCCACCCCTAATTGACCATAATCATAGGTCGCTGCCAACCCATCGTAAATTTCTGAGGAAGGAAAAATAAACCCATACTCTTTGCAATGGGAAATAATGTCTTTTAATAAATCCTTTTGTTCCATGAAACAAAGATAGGGTCAATTTTTGCGCTTGTGCATGATCGCATTGACTTTTATTTACAGGAGATTGTCAAGTAAAGGGAATTAAGTAGCTTTGATTATGAAATTATATTTAGATAAGGATTGGTTTATCGATACTTCGTCATTTATTGATCTTTCCATTGGAATTTCTCCAAATGGGGTTCGCGCGTGGTATTTGAATAGCCCTCGAATTACTCCCGTTATGGAAAATGGATTCATCGGAAGTGTTGCCGAAGGGGGTGCCGTAAATTTCAGGGATATTTATTTTAATCCCCATGGCCATGGAACACATACGGAATCACATGGACATATTTCAACGGACGTTTATCCGGTTTCACAGTGTTTTAATCAGTTTTTTTTTGATGCTCAACTAATCACCATAATCCCTACCATCATTGGGGCAGATAGGGTTATAACTGCGGATCAATTAGCGTGCGTTCAACCCGGTGAGGCCTTGTTGATTCGGACAGAACCAAATCACCAGAACAAATGCACCATGAACTATTCGGATACCAATCCAACCTATATGGACGTGGCGTGTGTATCCAAACTAAACGAATGCGGCATTAAACACCTGTTAGTAGATATGCCTTCCGTGGACCGAGAAGTGGATGGTGGTGCCTTGGCATTTCATCATGCCTTTTGGAATGTGCCCGATGCTCCGATACTAGATCGCACCATTACCGAGTTGATTTTTGTTCCATCGGAGGTAGAAGATGGTTCATACGTGTTGGAATTGCAGCTCGCAAATTTTACGAACGACGCAGCCCCAAGCCGCCCCTTATTGTATCAAAAAAGAAAGGAAGCCTAAGCTTCCCTTCTATCGTAGTAGGCATAATGCCTGAGTGGTCATCTAAAAAACAGGGGCTTCTTTTGGTAAACTGAGTGCGAAAAAACTTTTGACTAGAAACTTTTCTGCCTCTCCAAGCAGTAACTCAATTTAAGAAGCCACCTGTATCTCTCCTTATTTCTTTTAGAAAAGTAGCGAATTTGATTTCCTGACGGAAATGAAATGACCAAAAGGCTTATAAACTTGATTAAAAGGCTCCCTTTGATGAATATCGGCAAATCTACGTAGTTATACGTAGTGGTGCGTATGTAACTCATTGTATTTTCTCTCGTACAAACCGCTGTTGTTTGGTTTTTTTCGGAAATCTCTTGCAACTTTGAGTCATCATTAAAACAAATAGACCATGAAAACATTTCTTTTATCCGTTGTTCTGTTCTTTGCCACAACAAGTTTCTCGTTCGCATTGACGCCCCCGTCAGATGACGATGATAAAGTTCAAATTCATTGTAATTCAGCTACCGGAAATGCAACCATCGTATGGGCGGATACGCGCATCGAATTCATTGAGATTGAAGCTTCAAATGGTCAGTTTATGCCAACGATACCTGTTTCTGATGCAAAATCATTGCATATGAATGACTTAATGAATGGAACCTATACCCTTGTTTTTAAAACGACATCAGAGGAACTCTATCGCAAGACCTTTGTGGTTAATAAATAAAGTCAACGAAGAAAGCTTGTATTTCTTCTTATTTCGAAAATCCCTAAACTGTTTTAGGGATTTTTTGTTTTAGTACTTGGAAGGTATCTGTCTTTTATGGTATTTTTGCGGTACTATTTAAATTTATTCTAAATAAGATGATAACGATTACGGATCAAGCGCGGAAACAAGCCCTTCGTTTGATGGAAGATGAAGGAAAAGACGGTTTTTTCATTCGGGTAGGCGTTTCAGGAGGGGGGTGTTCCGGATTAATGTATCAACTCACCTTTGACAATGTTCAAGGGGAAGAGGATTCCTCGTTCGAAGACAATGGTGTTAAGGTAGTAGTAGACCGAAAAAGTTATTTGTATTTAATAGGAACTACCCTTGATTTTTCGGGAGGATTGAACGGGAAAGGGTTTGTATTCAATAATCCCAACGCAGACCGTACCTGTGGTTGTGGCGAATCTTTTTCTGTGTAACCATGGCTGGATATACCGAAGAACAATTAGCTAAAGATCTTGAAAACAAAGAATACCAATATGGCTTTGTTTCAGATATCGATTCCGATGTAGTTCCTGCAGGGTTAAATGAGGCTGTAATTCGGCTTATTTCAACAAAGAAAAATGAACCAGAATGGCTTTTGTCCTTTCGATTAAAGGCATTCGAAGTGTGGCGTGCTATGGCTGAACCAACCTGGGCACATGTCCAGTACGAAAAGCCCGATTTTCAGGAGATTTCTTATTATGCGGCCCCTAAGAAAGCTAAAAAATATGAGTCTTGGGATGACGTGGATCCTGAATTAAAGGAAACGATGTCCAAACTGGGAATATCCTTGGAGGAGCAACAACGGCTAACCGGTGTTGCCGTGGATTTTGTCATTGATTCGGTTTCAGTCGGGACCTCATTTAAAGCAAAGCTGGCCGAATTAGGAATCATTTTCTGTTCTTTTTCAGAAGCAGTTGAAGAACATCCTGAATTGGTAAAACAATACCTGGGTAAGGTGGTACCCATGACCGATAATTTTTACGCGGCGTTAAATTCTGCTGTATTTTCTGATGGTTCCTTTTGTTATATTCCCAAAGGAGTTCGCTGCCCCATGGAGCTTTCCACTTATTTTCGAATTAACGCTGGGGGTACAGGTCAATTCGAAAGAACGTTGGTGATTGCCGATGAAGACGCCTATGTCTCTTATTTAGAGGGTTGTACCGCGCCTCAGCGGGATGAAAACCAATTGCATGCCGCTGTAGTGGAATTAATTGCGTTAGATCGTGCAGAAATTAAATATTCTACGGTTCAAAACTGGTATCCAGGGGATAAAGAAGGGAAAGGCGGCGTGTTCAACTTTGTTACCAAACGAGGCTTTTGTGAAACGAAAAGTAAAATCTCGTGGACGCAAGTAGAAACAGGCTCTGCTGTCACTTGGAAATACCCTTCGTGTATCCTAAAAGGAGATGATGCTGTGGGCGAATTTTTCTCTGTAGCCGTTACGAATAACTATCAACAAGCGGACACAGGAACTAAAATGATACATTTAGGTAAACGAACGAAAAGCACCATCATTTCCAAAGGAATATCGGCGGGAAATTCCCAGAATGCCTACCGTGGATTGGTACAAATCCATCGACAAGCAGAACATGCCAGAAATTTTTCTCAATGCGATTCCCTGCTAATGGGCAGTAAGAGTGGTGCCCACACCTTTCCCTACATTGAATGTAAAAATGCCTCCGCTAAAATTGAACACGAAGCAACGACATCGAAAATTGGGGAAGACCAGTTGTTTTATTGTCAGCAAAGAGGAATCAGTGAGGAAAAAGCCATTAGCTTAATCGTTAACGGGTATTGCAAGGAGGTGTTAAATCAATTACCCATGGAATTTGCTGTTGAGGCCCAAAAATTATTGAGTATCAGTTTGGAAGGAAGTGTTGGATAGTAAAACAATATGGAATGTTACGTATAGAAAACCTACATGCGTCCATCAACGGGACGGAAATATTAAAAGGGCTTAGCCTGGAAATAAATGCAGGGGAGATTCATGCCATTATGGGCCCTAATGGAGCAGGTAAAAGTACCTTGGCCAGCGTATTAGCGGGGAAGGAGGATTACGAAATTACTGAAGGAACCATCGTGTTTGATAACAAATCGTTAGTGGATTTATCGGTGGAGGATCGAGCGCGTGAAGGCTTGTTTTTAGCCTTTCAATATCCAGTAGAAATCCCGGGGGTATCCAACGTCAATTTCTTAAAAACGGCCATGAACGAAATTCGAGCCTACCGTGGATTGCCTGCCTTATCGGCCAAAGAATTTTTGCAGTTAGTAAAAGAAAAAAGCGCTTTGGTTGCTCTAGAATCATCCCTTTCCTCGCGTTCAGTAAACGAGGGTTTTTCAGGAGGAGAAAAAAAGCGTAATGAGATTTTTCAAATGGCCATGCTCGAACCAAAACTTGCCGTGTTGGATGAAACCGACTCTGGGCTAGATATAGATGCATTGCGAGTGGTTGCCAAGGGTGTAAATACCCTTAAAACGGATACCAATGCTACGCTTGTCATAACCCATTACCAACGACTACTGGATTATATTATTCCGGATTTTGTTCATGTATTGTACGATGGAAAAATTGTAAGGACAGGAGATAAATCCCTTGCCCTTGAATTAGAGGAGAAAGGGTACGATTGGATTAAATCAGCCGTTTAATGGAAAGGGGAACGTTATTGCATGCTATTGCTGCTTTGGGTAAGTCCACGTTAACCTTGCCTCAAGTTTTACTTGATTCAGCCCAACAACACATTAACGAACAGCGAGATTTCCCAACGACGCGTCATGAATCATGGAAATATACTCGTTTACAACGGGTGGCTAACCTTGACCTTGTTCCGCTTACATTTTCCCAGCACTCCAATGCGTTGGATTCCAATGAAAATGCAATCCATTTTTCAGATGATCAATGGTTTGTTTCAACCTCAGACTCCGCTATTCAGGTGCAATCTGCTCAATCGCTAACCGAAAAAGATTGGATGGCTTGTACCCACGAGGGCCATGTTCAAGCAACCAATGCCTTAACAGCTCAAGGAGGAGTATTCGTGAAAATTTCACCTAATTCCCAGGTAGATCTTCCAATTCTCCTAAGTCATACCTTGAATCAATCGGGAAAGGCCATGGTCCTACATCATCAGATCGTGGTAGGAAAAAATGCATCTGCACGTATTTCTTTACGTTCAGAAGGTCAATCGAACGATGCCTATCAAAACATACTAATCGACTTTTTTCTGGAAGAGGGCGCGCTACTTCATGTCGATAAACTCCAACACACGGAAGGAAGTTCGTACTGTTTTTTTACGGAACGAGTGTTTCAAGAACGAAGCAGTCAATTTACCTTACAAACCATTTCGCTCGATAATCACTTCATTCGAAACGAGGTAGAGGTTTATTCAAATGGGGAAGGAACCCATACACAACTTTACGGAGCCTTTTTGGGCCACGGAAAAAACCACCAAGACCATCATACATACATGCATCATAAATTCCCGAATTGCACTTCTGATGAAAACTATAAAGGTATTTTATGGGACCAGGCAACGGGCGTTTTTAATGGCAAAGTAAAAGTGTACAAGGATGCTCAGAAAATAAATGCCTTTCAGTCTAATAAAAACCTTTTGCTTTCGGAGCAGGCCAGTATGAATTCTAAGCCTGAGTTAGAAATTTATGCCGATGATGTCAAGTGCTCTCATGGTTCTACGACAGGACAATTGGACGAACAGGCCTTGTTCTTTCTTCGGTCCAGAGGCATTGCTCGGGAGAAAGCTACGAAGCTTTTAACGTCAGCTTTTATAGAGGAAGTGGCTGCCAACGTTCAATGTCCATACATTAAAGGGGTTCTAGATAAACACCTTGCTTAGCATCGTTTTTCTTTTAGTATCTTCGGCAGAAAATTCCCTATGCTACGCCTTCTTTTTTGTTTTCTGTTATTAAGTTTTTCGGTTCTTAGTCAACATGATAAGGCCTTTGTGATTTATAACGCCAAAGGGAAAGTGGTAAAGTATAAAGACCTCAAAGCAAAAAGTTTAGCGG
>JBJTWF010000133.1:0-28849 GCA_046081565.1 Flavobacteriales bacterium
TGCCCAACAATTTTCAAATGGAACGCCGCTTGTACCCCCTTTAGGGCAGCCTATAGCTGAAGAACGCGGAACCCTTTGGGTGGAATTGGAAAACCAACGAACCCTAACGTCGGCTCAATATAGGGATGCTAAAGGAAACACGAAAGGGGTTTTTAGTAAAAAAGCCATTCATTATGCCGATAAGCAAGGGAATTTAAAACCCATTGATCCTTCATTGATTTACACAGGCAAAGGCTGGACCGCAACAGCGCAACCGTTTCCAACGGCATTATATACCGATGGATCATATAACATCAGCCTGGATGAGCAAGGAACCAAATTCCGCATGGGAATAAACCGTCAGGTAAATGGGGAGTCCTATCCCATCACGTTAGACAAGAATCATGTTAACAAAAACGGTTGTAACATTCCCCTGGGGCCATTTATGCAGCAACTATTCTTTTCAGAGGATCGGGTGAAAAGTAATCTCATCGTCGCTGAGCCCGTTAACCTGGGAGAGGAATCCTATTTCATCACCACAGAACGAATCGAGCTGCCCGAGGGATACGAGTTACAATACGAACCTCATCCGGTCATAGGATTCGAGGACATGACCATACGTGGTGCTCGCGGGGCCATATTCATCGATGGTATGGCGTATGGGGCAGACATCGTCATTATTAATAGCAAGACCAAGGCTCCTTGTGGAAAAATATTCGCTCCGCTTGCCTATGATGCCTCCATGAAATACCATAATGGATTGATACAGTTTAAACCACTCAAGGAAGGGAATGCGTATGAACTCACGGTGGCTATTCGTGCCGATTGGATGAATGACTCAGAACGAACCTATCCGGTGACTATAGACCCTCTTGTGGGTGGACCTACGTCCATATGGGGGGGTGGATATATGAATTCTTGTCTCGCACCAGCGTACAACGTCGACAGCCTTCAAGCGACGATTCCTGGAGGGGTTACCGTCACGGGATTATATGTTACGGCGAGTTTTTATGCGGATCCATGGGCCGCGGCAACAATGAACCAGGGGGTCATGTATTTTAGCACCACCTGTGGTAGCTCACAAACCTTTACCGTAACCGGCTCCGCGGCACTTACAGCAGGAACCGCTTATTTGGATAGTTTCAACATGATGTCTCCTTTGGTTTGTTGCATTCCTGAAGCGTGTACACCTAGTTCTTTTTATGTGCGCTATCATTTGGCCCGCTATTCCTATGGAACAGGGTGTAATATAACATACATTCGCTACGATCCCTTTACGACGCTATGGCCGTTTAAGGTCGTCGTGTATGGTAAAACACCTGAGCCCTATGGGTCGGAATGGTATGCTACCCAAACACCAAAATGTTCAAATGACTGTGAAGTAGAAGTAAGAGCCTATGCACGCTACGGGGTAGCGCCCTACACCTTTACCCATCCTTGGACCAACGACACGGTGGTACTTGGAACGAACACAGGATGTGGTGCGGGATCAACCAATCATCTGTTTAATCTAAACATACCCAACTGTCCCCTATATTGCGACTCCACTTTCACCGTTTTGAACATACCTCCACCCGTAATTACGGATGCGTGCGGCACCGTAATTACGAGCATCCCTTTTGAAACCATACCCATAAAACCTGCACCGAATGTAATCTTGCAGTATGACTCCGTATTATGCTCTGGGGAAACATCAACCGTTCAACTCAACGCCTGTTTTACCAATGGTACAGCGTTTTTTATGGGGGAGGGACAGGCAGGTCAAGGGTCTTTTTCCGTATCACCCACTACGAATAATGCGCCACAAACATTATCCTATCAGGCTTACGCGGAGGGTGATGGTTGTGTTTCTGATACCACATCCTTTCAACTTACCGTTTACAGCAATCCAATCGCGCTGTATACGATAACACCGAGTCCTGTAGTCGCAGGCGTTGAGGCGACCTTTCAAGACGCAAGCACTTCACCCGCCTCAACGATTCAACAATGGAATTGGATATTAGACGACAGTTTAATTAATATTTCCCCGCAATGGAGCAATATCTTTCCAAACCCATCCAATCAAACCCTATGTTTGGCGATTCAAGATGCGGTTGGATGTGTAGACACCCTTTGTTTGCCCCTTATTGTGGTACCCGCTGAGGTGAAGACCCCTAACATTATTACTCCAAATGGGGATGGAAAAAATGATGCCTTAGCATTTCAATACCTAGAATTTTACCCTCAGAATGAATTGAAAGTGTTGAACCGTTGGGGTTCGGTGGTTTTTGAACAAGCCAGTTACGCCAACACATGGGAAGGGGGAGATTTGACGGAGGGGGTGTATTTTTATACTTTAATCATAAAAGAAAAGAACCAAACCTACACAGGGTTCTTTCATTTAGTGCGCTAAAGAAAAACGTAAGGGATACGATTACTTGCCATTCCATTGATTCATCGCCAGTTGAAGCCCTTGGGTACAAAAAGCTAAAACCGTTTCTTGGGCAACAGCAATCCGTTCCGTCAAGGTTTGTTGCTCCTCCAAGGACCACGGTCCTAACACATAATCGGATTGTCGGCCTTTAGGAAAGCCACTTCCAATTCCAAACCGCAAACGAGCATAGGATGTCGTTTGCAAGGTCGCTTGTATGTCTTTTAGTCCGTTGTGCCCTCCATCTGAACCAGAACCTTTGAGCCGAATGGTTCCAAAGGGAAGGGCTAGGTCATCGGTGATAACCAGCAGCCGCTCCAAGGGAATTTGCTCTTTTTGAAGCCAATAATTTACCGCCTTACCGGACAAATTCATGAAGGTAGTAGGTTTTATCATGACCAAGGTTTTTCCGCGAAAGCTAACCCGAGTAAGAAAAGCCGCACGATCTAATGAAAAAGTACTTTCGTGTTTTTGAGCCAGGGCGTCCAGTACGGAAAATCCAATGTTGTGTCGCGTGTTTTTGTATTCCAACCCCGGGTTTCCTAAGCCAACTAGTAAAAACTTCATGGTACAAAAGTAACCAAAATCCTGGCGCCGTATCCCTGTTGTAACCTAGGATTGTTTCGAAAAACCATGAAAACCAACAGGGCGAAGTATAGGGGGCAATTTGATTCTCTTTACCGTTTAATGCGTCGAGTATTGGATTACTCGCTAACGTTTAGTTCAACGTAGCAAAGCGACGTTGAACTCGTGAACCCAAGAGGATCTACTTAAAAACCATTGAAAAGCTACCACTTCGTGGCTTCTCTTTTTTATTTCTGGTCATTCATCCAAGCAAGCTTGACTCTGTCCTTAAATAAAAAAACCTAGCGATGCTAGGCTTTTCAATGGTTTTGGCGGAGAGAGAGGGATTCGAACCCTCGATAAGCTTTTGACCTATACACACTTTCCAGGCGTGCTCCTTCAACCACTCGGACACCTCTCCAGACAGGGGCAAAGGTATTCCATTTTTTTGGTGTAACAAAACCGAGCCATCTCACGTAAAAAAAATCCTGTTTTTCAGTTTCACCAACCCGTTTTTCACATAAATTAGCAAAATTTTTTTCATGTCAGGGTCCTATCATAAAATCTCGTTTGCAGGCGTTCTTATTACCATCGGCATTGTATTTGGTGACATTGGAACCTCACCTTTATATGTGTTTCAGGCGATAACCGGACAGGGAGCAAACCTCAGTAGAGATTTTGTAATTGGGGGCTTGTCTTGTGTGATTTGGACGTTAATTTTACTCGCAACGGTCAAGTACATTTATTTTGCGCTTAACGCCGATAACAACGGAGAAGGAGGGATTTTTGCCCTCTTTGCTTTATTGAAAGAACGCAACGTGAAATGGGTGGTAATTCCCGCACTTATTGGGTGTGCGACCTTGCTTGCCGACGGCTTCATAACACCCGCGATTTCTATTTCCTCTGCCGTAGAAGGGATAAACAACATCAATCCTGACATTCCTGTTATTCCTATTGTGGTGGGGATAATCATTGCCCTATTTATTATCCAGCAGTTCGGTACTTCGGCGATTGGAAAGGCCTTTGGGCCCATCATGGTAATTTGGTTTTCGTACTTGGCCTATCTTGGAGCGATACACGTCATAAAAAATCCTAGCGTGCTTTCGGCTTTTAACCCCTTGGAAGCGATACGCTTTGTGACGACTGTTCCTGGAGGTTTTGCGGCATTAGGGGCGGTATTTCTTTGTACCACAGGGGCAGAAGCGTTGTATTCCGACTTGGGACATTGCGGCAAAGGAAACATAAGGATTAGTTGGTCAATTATTGCTTCGGTATTGGTTTTTCATTACCTTGGGCAAGCCGCATTGTGTACCTCTGAGGGGTTTTCTTTAGCGAAAGGGGCAACCGTATTTTACAGTATGGTGCCGCCAAACCAAATCCTTTTTGCAGTGATCATTGCAACAGCAGCAACCATTATCGCCTCTCAAGCCTTAATTACCGGAGTTTTCACCTTGATGAATGAAGCCATTAAATTAAAACTATGGACCAACCTTAAGGTTAAATTTCCAACCGATCACCAAGGTCAAATTTATATCCCTTTCATCAACTGGGTATTGATGGTAGGGTGCTTACTTGTGATTGCTATTTTTCGCAAATCAAGTGCCATGGAACACACCTATGGTTTGGCAATAACTATCGACATGGTCATGACGTCTGTGCTTCTTGGTTTCTTATTGAGTTTAAAAAACCCAAGATTTCGAGGGTTTTATATGCTTATGTTTGCCGTATTTCTTTCCATCGAAGGCGTGTTTTTACTGTCGAATCTAGGAAAAATTGTTTCTGGTGGATGGTTTACCTTGATTTTAGCGGTCACCTTTTTCTCGTTACTCTTTTTATACTATAAAGCAAGGCAATTAAGAAAAAGTATAAGTGAATACCTTCCTATGACGGCGGTTACGCCTTTACTTGAAGCCGTAAAAAAAGATAAGAACATTCCTTATGAAGCTACCCACTTGGTTTTCCCTACCCGGAGTAATTCCCATGATAAGTTGGACCTTACGGTGTATCATTCCCTGTTCATGAAACGTCCGCGCAAGGCAGGGGTAATTTGGTTCCTTCACTTGGATATTTTGAATGAACCATGGGGGGTACATTATTCAGTACACGAAGTGATCGACGGCTCTTGCTACTATGTTTCCTTACAATTAGGATTTAAAGAAGAACATCGCATCGAGTACATGATGCGAAAAATTCATTGCACGATGGTAGAAAAAGGCGAACTCACCAATGAAAGTGTTTTTGAGTGTATCAAAGACAGGGTAGGAACGGTTGATTTTAAATTCATTGTGCTAAACTCCCGGGTGTCTACCGACAACGCGCTCACAGCCTTCCAAGTACTCTGTGTTAAAGCGTATCGTTTTGTGAAATCCACGGGATTAAAACCCGCCGAAGACTTTGGTCTGGATAAAACCAATGTAGAGGTCGATTTTATTCCCATTTCAGTTGCAGCAAAAGTAAATCAAGAACTTACGGAAGATTACGAAGATTATTCATCGACTAAGAAGCGTTAGTTTACGGATGATTTATAGCGGCTAATCACGCACTTTCTCCCGCAACCACGCTACTGAATTCTTCCGGAGAGGGTACGGTTTGTGTTCCTAAATACCACATCAATTTGGTCACAGCCGCTTCCGTTGTCAAGTCAGTCCCGTTCCATGCACCAAGCTCTGCCAACAGATGTCCCGAGGCATATTTACCGGGTTGCACACTTCCGCTGGTGCATTGTGAGATGGTGAGAAGAATACCCCCTTGATGTACATAATTTGTTAAAACCCGGGTAAACGACTCGTGGTTGGGCGTGTTTCCAGATCCGTAAGCCTCTACGATTATAGCGCGATGAATGTTGGGATCAAACACGGATTGGTATGCTCCGAGGTTTATTCCCGGATAGAGTTTCACTAATCCAACCCGTTGATCTAAGGCCTTTCCATAGGTGATTCCTGTTACGTTGCGCTTGAGCAATTGATTGGAGTGGATCTTAATGTCTACACCCGCAACCCCCAATAAAGGATAGTTTGGAGAATCAAACGCATCAAATTGGTGTGCAGAAATTTTAGACACCCTAGTTCCTCGAAATAATTTAGATTGGAAGAAAACAGCCACTTCTTGCAATTCCGCGTTACCATCCGTCCGTTTTTTTCCTGCTATTTCAAGGGCGGCAAGTATGTTTTCTTTTCCATCCGAGCGTAAAATCCCCACCGGTAGTTGTGATCCTGTGAGCACAATGGGCTTAGGTAAGCCCTGAATCATAAAACTTAAGGCGGAAGCCGTATACGCCATGGTATCCGTTCCATGCAACAAAACGAACCCATCAAATGCTTGATCGTTTTTTTCAATGAGTTCAACCAATTCAACCCAATGTGATGGCGTCATGTGGGATGAGTCAATGGGATTTGTAATACTAATGGGGATTACCTCAAGGTCTAAGCGCTCGATTTCTGGAATCTGTTGATGGATGTATTCAAAATCTAAGGGCCGCAACTCACCCGTGGTAGGACTAGCCATCATACCAATGGTGCCACCGGTATAAATTAGTAAAATACGTGGTTTCATAGGTATTGCACCTTAAGATTAAACAAGCGATGAGCATTTTCGGAAGTGATTCGGTTTACTTCCTTTATCGGAAGGGCTAACGCATTACTCAACGCGTCGGCAATGTGAATCAAATATGCAGGTTCATTTTGTTTTCCCCGGTGTGGTGCAGGGGACAGATACGGGGCATCGGTTTCTAAAACTAGACGATCCATCGGGAGTATCTTAACCACGTCTGCCAGTCCGCTATTTTTGTAGGTTAATACGCCTCCAAGGCCAAAATAAAAGGAAGGGTGGGTCCGTAAGATGTATTCTGCCTGCTCTTTGTTGCCGGTAAAACAATGAAACACTCCCCGAAGTTCGGTGTTTTGGTATGCAGAGAGCACTTCAAATAGGGGATCAAAGGCATCCCTCACGTGAATGGCAATGGGTAGATTATAGTGTAACGCCCACCTAATTTGTTGATGAAGGGCATCTTGTTGTTGGATAAGGAATTGTTTGTCCCAATAAAGATCCATCCCAATTTCCCCAATAGCCACGATATGTTTATGATGGGTGTTGAGCAGCTCCCCCAAGGCATTTAATTGGTCATGTACATCTTCTTTAACATAACATGGGTGAAGGCCGAGCATGGGATAGCACGGTATAATGGAATTTTGGATCACTAGTAGTAAGGGATTCCATGAATCCACATCAATGTTAGGAAGTAGAATTTCCGTTATTCCCGCGGCTTTGGCCCGTTGCAACACCTCTTCCAACGAAGGAAGAAAAGACTCTTCGTATAGGTGACAATGGGTGTCAATCATTAGATTTAGCTTGACGTTTTTCCCAATTCCAGGCGTCTTTCAAGGCCTCTTTCACATTCCGTTTTGCACACCATCCCAGCGTCGCATTGGAATAGGAAACATTGGCAAAGATTTCAGTAATGTCGCCGGCACGTCTCGGTCCAATCTGATACGGAAGTTCTACGCCAGAAACCTCGTTGAAATAGTGAATCATTTCCAAAACAGAAGTGCCTTTCCCCGTTCCAATATTGAATACGGACAAAGGGTTTTCGTTGCCAAACAACAGCGCCCGGACATGGGCCTCTGCCACGTCACTTACGTGTACATAATCTCGGATGCACGTACCATCAGGTGTTGGGTAGTCGTTTCCAAATACGGTAAGGTGAGAACGAATGCCCGCAGCGGTTTGGGTGATGTATGGCAAGAGGTTGTTTGGGATACCCACAGGAAGCTCACCAATTAGCCCGCTTGGATGTGCACCAATGGGATTGAAATATCGAAGGCAAATGGTTTGAAACGGCACGGAATTCCGATGTACATCTTCAATAATCTGTTCCCCCATCCATTTGGTAAACCCGTATGGCGATGCTGGCAAGCGTTTTGGGGTGCTTTCGTACACCTGTTTTTCATCGGGTTCTCCGTAGACCGTACAAGAGGAAGAAAAGACGAATGTTGAAATGGCAAATCGATGGCAGGCCTCAAGTATATTCATCAACCCGATGAGGTTGTTCTGATAATATTGAAGTGGAATTTTACACGATTCACCGACGGATTTGTGGGCAGCAAAATGAATTACGGCATCAAATGCATGGGATTCAAACACCCGAAATAAGCCGTCTTTATCACAAACATCTAAGGAAATAAATGAAAATCTGTTGTCTGTTAGGTGAGATAACCCCTCCAAAATTTTCTGAGAACTGTTCCTTAAGTCATCCACAATGACCGGATAAAACCCTTGCTCCACCAACGAAACCACGGTGTGTGACCCGATATATCCAGCACCACCCGTTACAAGGACTTTCTTCATAAAACAAAGGTAATAATTATCAATTACCCCGTCTATCCTAAACCTTTTGTGTGGCGAATTGTTTAGCTGAAGATGATTTATTCCTTTTTTATTTGGATGTTAGCCTTTAGCCCCTTTAAACAGCAGGGGCCTAATGGACTTACCCTTACGGTTAATGTTTCGGAGTTCACTTCTAATACGGGTCAAGCCTACGTGGGACTTTTTAATAAAGAAGAAGGGTTCCCAGAATTTGGGAAGCAATACATAGGCAAGGTGGTCCTAATAAAAAATCAAAAATGTTCAGTACAGTTTACAGGCCTTCCTGCTAGAAAATATGCCGTGGCTACATATCACGACGTTAACAAAAACGGAAAGTTGGACTTGAATTTTTTTGGTGCCCCTGCAGAGTCGTATGGGTTTTCCAATAATGTCCGAGCTATCTTTTCTGCGCCAACCTTTGGCGAGGCAAGCGTTTCGTGTAGAGCCAACAAATCCATTTCCATTACGGTTCAGTAAGGAGCGTAATTCGCTAAAACGCTGTTTTAAGTAAGGTATCGTAGATAAAGGTTTTTCTGCGCATGAAAGGGAGGCCCTTCCGTTCTTCGGTATTCATTTTTCATATCGGAGGTTATCCAACGAGATTTTACCGTTCCGCGCCACTGATAATCAAAAATAGCGCTGATTTCTTGTTGAATTAATGGGTCGTAGATCGGACTTGCAACTTCAATTCTATGGTCTAAATTTCGCTCCATCAAATCGGCACTTCCAATGTAAAACAAGGGATTGCCATCATTTCCAAACACCATACACCGGGCATGTTCCAAATACCGATCTACAATACTAATCACGGTTAAATTTGGATTTTTGTTCAAATTGGTTTTTAAACAACAGATACCCCGTACAATCATCTCTACGGTAACTCCAGCCATACTTGCTTCCATCAGTTTTTCTATCATTTGATGGTCGGTAAGGTTGTTTAGTTTTATTTTAATCCACGCCTCCTTCTTCGAATTAGCCAGCGAAATCTCCCGATCAATTAACTGTATAATCTTCCGTCTATAATTAATAGGAGAAACCATTAAATGACGAAAACTTACGCGTTCCATATTGTTTTCAAGCAATTTAAACACTTTTGATACCTCAGAAACAATTCGCTTATCGGCGGTAAGCAAAGCAAAGTCCGTGTAGATGCGGGCCGTTCTTTCATTAAAATTCCCCGTACCTACATATGCAACGGATAAATCACCACTTTTGGATTGTCGTTTTATATATAGCAACTTGGAATGAACCTTCAAATTCGGGGCCCCATAGATTACCCTTGCACCATGTTCTTTAAGTTCGTTTGCCCATTGTAAATTATGCTCTTCATCAAATCGAGCTTGTAATTCCATGACCACTACCACCTGCTTCCGGTTATAAATGGCAGCAAATAAAGCGCGCATAACCTGAGAATCAGGCGCCAAACGATATACATTGATTTTGATTTCAGTTACCAAGGGATCAATGGCCGCCTGGCGTAATATATCGATGATGTAATCAAATTTTTGATAGGGAAAATGTAGCAGAAAGTCTTTTGACGTAATCTGTTCTAAAAGTTGTCCAGTATCCAACTCGGGATGAGAATGAGGGGGTTGGGGAGCAAACAATAAATCTTTTCGGTTGAAGTCCGGAAATTGAAGAAAATCTTTAAAATTGTGGTATCTCCCGCCAGGAATCGCGTTGGTGGTTTTTTTTAAATCAAGACAATTCAATAAATACTGAAGTAAATCATCGGGCATTGACTCATCAAACACGAATCGGACAGGTATTCCTTTTTTTCTTTTTTTAAGGCTTTTCTCTATTTTCTCTGAAAACGACTGGCTTACATCATCGTCCAAATCGAGTTCAGAGTCTCGTGTAAACTTAAAGGTGTGTGCACTAATTTTATCGGAAGGGTAGGTAGAAAATATATCCGAAAGGTGAAGGCGTATAATGTCGTCTGCCAAGATGAAAAACGATTGAGACGCTTGCGATATAACATAAAACCGAGCCTTACCCGGGGGAATTTGCAATAATGCATAGCGATTGGCGAGCCCTTTCTTTTGAATTTTAATGGCCAAATAGATGGCATCATCACGCAAATCTGGAAACCGCGCTTTTTTATCCAAAATAATAGGAAACAGCATGTGTTTAAAGTGCTCCTTAAAGTAAAGGCTAATGTTCTCCCTTAACGGCGGGGTTACTTGGCTTTCATCCATAAAATGAATTCCCTCAGCGGCTAATTGCCTCGTTAACGAAAGGTAACAGGCCTCAAACAATTCTTGCTGATGCAAAACCACTTTTCGGATGTCTTTATACAATTCCTCAGCCGTGCCATCGTATCCATAAACCTTTTTTTGTTTAAGGTTGATCATGCGTCGAACCCCGGCGACACGAACCCTGAAAAATTCATCGAGGTTATTGGAGTAAATACCAAGAAATCGAAACCGTTCAATCAAAGGGACTTTTTCATCCAAGGCCTCCTGTAATACTCGGGCATTGAAATGTAGCCAGCTAAGCTCTCGATTAATGGTTTTCATAATTCGAAACTAGGGTTTTGAGTTGGAAAAATAACCAATGAATGTTACCCTAATATTAACAACCTTATTCAAAGGCGATTAATACACAGCCCTTTTCTACCACCTGACCAGGAACGACAAGTACCGATTTAACCACGCCACTACCAGTGGATTTAAGGGTGTTTTCCATTTTCATGGCCTCCAACGTGAGCAACGGCGTTCCTTCTTCTACTTCATCACCAGGAGCAACTTGAGTTTGTAAAACCCGCCCTGGCATTGGAGCTGAAAAAGATTTGATTTTTCTTGCTTTTGGCTTATCCATTCCCAGGCGGTGAATTAATTCATCTAATTCATGTTTTTTTCTTACATGAAAAACGCGCTGGTTTATTTTCAACACCAATTGTTTATCTTCTGTGAGGTCCGAAATGAGTTCTCCGTGAAAACGTTTACCCTCAAAGGTAATCGTAAAAAACCGGGCATCATCCCACGTAACGCTAGCCCCCTCAGAGGACGGCGTCAGCTTTTGATCAAAAAACCAATTCATGGACATTTTATTAAGGTAAATTTAAAATCTTCGGACCCAAGAACATCTTCTTTGTAGTCAAATACTTCCTGTTCCTCCATGCAGGAAAGGCTTTCAGCCAAGACTTCTTCGGAAAGGTAATCCGCGTGTTTTTCAATCCCCGCGCGAACCAAATCGGCCCCCCAGTATAGGATTTTAATTCGATCGGTTACATCGAATCGCTGATCTTTCCGTGCATTTTGAACGCGATTCACGACCTCTCGTACAATGCCCTCAGCCATTAATTCAGGAGTTATATCAACGTCTAAGGCTACCGTTAAGGATCCTTCCGTGGCAACCACCCATCCAGGGACATCCTTGGTAGTGATTTCCACATCGGCTAAGGTGAGCGTAATGGGCTTGCCATTCACATCAAAGGATGCGCCCTGGTTTGATTCAAAGGAATGTATTTCGGTGCTGTTTAACCCCACGACCCACGCCGCAATGGCTTTCATTTCCCCGCCGTATTTAGGCCCAATGGTTTTAAAATTAGGTTTAATTTGTTTTACCAAGGTTTCTGCTTCCATCCATTCTATACCCTTTACATTAACTTCAGAACAAATCAATGCCGATACGCGTTCAATTTGCATTTTAATAGGGTTGGGCATGGTAGGTAGTAAAATGCGACGAAGCGGCTGTCTAACTCGAATTTTCTCTTTCTTTCGTATGCTTAACGTCATGGATGAAATGCGTTGCGCCAGTTCCATTTCTTGTTCTAGTTCAACATCGATTAACGCCTCTTGAGGAGCGGGGAAGTCCGCTAAATGTACCGATTCAGCCTCCTTCCCAAGGGTTAAATCCAAGTAAAGCCTATCCATATAAAATGGGGCTATGGGAGCAGCGAGAAGGCTTACTGTTTTTAGGCAAGTATGTAGCGTTTCATAGGCTGCCTGTTTGTCTCGGGAGTCATCGTTTTTCCAAAAGCGTCTTCTACAAAGCCTGACATACCAATTGGAAAGGTGATCGCATACAAATTCTTGTAGCAATCTACCTGCATGAGTGGCATCATACTCCTCATAGGCGACGTCTACTTGTTTAATTAAACTATGAAGACGGGAAAGCACCCATCGGTCCATTTCTGGCCGGTCACGTTCAGGAATTACGCAATCGCTTACTTCAAATTCGTCAACGTTTGCGTAGAGCGCAAAAAAAGAATAGGTATTATACAGGGTGCCAAAGAATTTTCGTTGAGTTTCCTTAATCCCCCCCTCGTCAAATTTCAGGTTATCCCACGGTTGAGCATTGGTCAACATATACCAGCGAGTGGCATCAGCCCCATAGGATTCAAGCGTGCTGAAAGGATCGACCGTATTACCCAGGCGTTTAGACATTTTCTGACCTTGTTTGTCGAGCACCAATCCGTTGGAAACAACCGATTTATACGCTTCTTTACCAAAAACCAAACTCGAGATGGTATGTAAGGTATAAAACCATCCTCTCGTTTGATCAACGCCTTCCGCAATAAAATGCGCGGGATAATGGGTCTCATCATCAATAAAAGAGGCGTTTTCAAACGGATAATGCCACTGAGCAAAAGGCATGGCCCCCGAGTCGAACCACACATCAATTAAATCGGCTTCCCGACGCATAGGCGCCCCTTTCGCAGAAACAAGGATGATTTCATCCATTTTATGTTTGTGAAGATCAACCAAGGAATAGTTTGCATCACTCATGTTATTAACTTCAAAGGAAGCCAAGGGGTTTGCCGTCATAAAGCCCCGGTTAACGGATTCTTCACAGGCTAAGTATAATTCTTCAATAGAGCCAACACACCGCCTTTCTTCTCCCGTTTCTGTACTCCAAATCGGAATAGGAATTCCCCAATACCTAGACCGGGACAAATTCCAATCGTTGGCATTTTCCAACCATTTTCCAAACCGCCCACTACCCGTGGATTCAGGCTTCCATTGAATGGTATTATTTAAGGCCACCAATTGGTCACGATGGGCAGACACTCGGATAAACCATGAATCCAAAGGATAATATAAAATAGGCATATCGGTCCTCCAACAGTGGGGATAACTGTGTTCATATTTTTCCACATGAAATGCCCTTCCTTTTTCTTTTAATAAGATGGCAATTTCAACGTCTATGGATTTCTCGGGAGCCTCTCCTTCAGCATAATATTCTTGCTTTACGTATTTCCCAGCGAACGGACCAACCTCGGGTCGAAAACGGCCCTGAAGGTCTACTAACGGAACCAAACCGCCCTGTTCGTTCATAATCAATAGCGGAGGGACTCCCGCCTCCTGTGCAACACGGGCGTCGTCGGCCCCAAAAGTTGGTGCGGTATGGACGATGCCCGTACCATCTTCGGTGGTAACAAATCCCCCGCCAATGACTTGAAAAGCCAAATGGGGACGGTCATACGGAAGGCAATAGGGTAGAAGTTGTTCATATCGGAGACCTAACAGTTCCTTTCCTTTGCACGAGGCTCCAACAAAGTAGGGAATCGTTTTTTGCAATTCGGTTAGCACAACGTCTGCTTGGCTCTCAACGGCTTGAAATCCTTTTCCAAACAAGGAGGAAACCAACGCTTGAGCACAAACTACTGAAATGGGCTCATGGGTGTAAGGGTTAAAGGAATGTACCAATACGTAATCAATCGCGGGCCCAACGGTTAAGGCTGTATTAGAAGGAAGCGTCCACGGAGTGGTCGTCCAAGCTAAAAAATATCGATTTTCGGTATACGGTCCCCACGGATTATTTTGATCCGGCAACCATTTAAATTGAGCGACTACCGAGGTGTCTTTCACCGTTTTGTAACACCCAGGTTGGTTGATTTCATGAGAAGAAAGGCCAGTTCCAGCTTTTGGCGAATACGGCTGTATGGTAAAACCCTTGTATAATAAATCTTTTTTATACATTTCGGAGAGTAACCACCACACAGACTCCATGTATTTACTGCTATAGGTAACGTAGGGCTCATTCATATCCACCCAATAGCCCATTTTTTTTGTTAGCCGATTCCAGATGTCGGTGTATTTCATCACCGCTTTTTTACATTCGGCGTTATAATCATCTACGGTTATTTTTGTTCCAATGTCTTCCTTTGTTATGCCAAGTGTTTTTTCAACTCCAAGCTCCACGGGAAGCCCGTGCGTATCCCACCCCGCCTTGCGATGAACCTTATATCCTTTTAAGGTTTTAAAGCGACAAAAAGTGTCTTTGATTGCGCGACCCATAACATGATGAATACCGGGGATACCATTAGCAGAAGGAGGGCCTTCGTAAAAAACAAAATTTCCTTTTTGCCCTTTTTGTTCAATGGATTTTTTAAAGATGGATCGATCTTCCCAATAGGCTAATAATTCCTCGGTAATGGAAGGTAAGTGCAGCCCGTTATATTCCCGAAAACCCATGATAAGATGGTTTGTTTGGCCCCAAAAGTACAAAGAAAACCTCAAAAAAAAGGACCAAAAGATACTGATTTGCCGTTCATAACTTTCGTATCTTTGTAAGAAAAAATGAGAGTACTAATTCCTTGGTTCTTTGTCGGGTTTTTCAGTGGGTACTTTGCCCAACCATTTGTATTGCCCAACCTACCTTATGCCTACCAAGCCTATGCTCCTTATATCGATGCCCAAACGATGGAAATACACCTAACAAAACACCATCAGGCATATGTAAATAACTTAAATAAGGCGATTAAAGGCACTCGATTCGAACAGATGGAATTAGTAGAAATACTCGTTCAACTCAGACCAGAAGACGGAGAGGTGATCAGAAATAACGCCGGGGGACATTACAACCACTCCTTGTTTTGGGATGTTCTAGCCCCGACGTCCATGCAAGGAAATATCAAGGAAGAACTCCTGTCCAGTATCCAAGGCAGCTTTGGCAATATGGATTCCTTGAAAAAAGAAATAAACAAGGCGGCGATGTCTCGATTCGGTTCTGGATGGGCGTGGTTGATTCTTACACCACAAATGAAATTAGCAGTCGTATCTACCGCAAACCAAGACAATCCCCTTATGCCCTGCTCAGAAAAAAGAGGAATACCAATCCTGGGGATCGACGTTTGGGAACATGCCTATTATTTAAATTATCAGAACCGAAGAGCGGATTATTTGACTGCCGTATGGTCTTTAATAGACTGGTCGAACGTTTCCGAAAAATATACATCCGCTCTTACCCAAGTTAAAAACCTCGTTCCGATTTCCGCGGAAAAAAAAGCAAAAAAGAAGGGCTGATAGGATACGCGGTAATTTTAACTTCCTTTCACGGAACTTTTTGCGTTTTACCTCGTAACAACGTCCAAAAATAAACCGGTAGATGAGCCATCAACTTACGAAAGAGTTTCTTCAAGAAATCCGTGCGCGCATTTCAAGCGATGACGCCTTATGGTTGAAAGAAGAAGTTCTTCAGCTCCATTATGCCGATATCGCCGAAATCATAGATGAACTCTCCAACGAAGAAGCGAAATACGTTTATTACCTTGTTGACGACGAAGACTTACAAGCGGATATTTTAATGGAATTAGATGAAGAGGTCCGAGACCGCTTCATTTCATCGCTATCCACTAAAGAAATTGCAGACCAACTTGAAAACCTTGATTCTGATGATGCCGCAGACATTCTTGCAGACCTTTCAAAAGAACAAATTCACGAGGTTATTTCTCAGATGGAGGACGATGATGCCGCAGAGGACATTGTTGATCTTTTAAACTATGCAGAAGACACCGCTGGGGGGCTAATGCAAAAAGAATTTTTTCAAGCGCACGTGGTGTGGACTGTACGAAGAGCCTTGATTGAATTAAGAAAACAAGCCGAAGACGTTGAAAAAGTGTACAACATCTTTGTGGTCAATGAATTCGATCAACTGGTGGGGGTTTTATCCCTAAAACGACTCCTCTTCGCAGACACCAAAACCACGATAGAGGAATTATACCAATCTAAAAACATAATTAAGGTTAAAACCAGCGATTCCGCTGAAGAGGTGGCTAGAATCATGGAAAAGTATGATTTGGTTTCAATTCCCGTGGTGGACTATCAAAATAAATTGGTAGGTAGAATTACCCTGGATGATGTGGTTGATTTTATTAGGGAGGAGGCAGACAAAGACTTTCAAATGGCTACCGGTATAAGCGAGGCGAGCAATGGAAGTGCAACCCTTTGGCGGGCAGGGTTTTCACGGCTTCCTTGGTTAATTATAGCGATGGTGGGGGGAATTATCGGCGCAAAAGTCATTGCAGGATTCGAAGGGGGGATTGCTAAAATTCCCGCCTTGGCATTTTTTATTCCGTTAATTACCGCCATGGGAGGAAATGTTGGGGTTCAATCTTCAGCCATCGTAGTCCAAGCGATTGCCAAAGGCGACATCGGGTTAAAACGTGTTTTTCCAAGACTAGCCAGAGAGGCGGGTATAGGACTAATGAATGGACTCATTTTGTCTGGACTGATTTTCGGCATAGCCTTTTTGTTCTCCAGTGTGGCGTTGGCGACGGTCGTAAGCCTTTCCTTACTTACGGTAATCGTGTTTGCCGCAACGTTTGGCACCTTGTTTCCCATGTTACTTCACCGGTACCGGATAGATCCCGCGTTGGCTATCGGCCCTTTTGTTACCACCTTAAACGATATAATAGGCCTCTTTATATATTTTAGCATAGGAATGCTCTTGTTTAATATTTAAGACGGGCGACATGCTGTATCTTTGTACCCAAAAAGTGTAAAAAATGAGCCAAGAATTATCGGAACATGAAATCCAACGCAGGAGTGCTCTATCCAAACTTAGGGACCTAGGAATCGATCCTTATCCTGCGCAATCGTTTGAAGTGAGCCATTTCTCGGCGGACATAAAAACTCAATACCTAGAAGGCCAATCCGTAACCATGGCAGGACGAATGATGAGCCAACGCATCATGGGGAAGGCTTCTTTCGCAGAATTACAAGATCAAACGGGCAGGATTCAGCTGTATGTTAACCGAGATGAATTATGCCCTGGGGAAGACAAATCATGGTACAATGAAGTATTTAAAAAACTCCTTGATTTAGGAGATTTCGTTGGAATAGAAGGCACGGTGTTTAAAACCCAAGTGGGAGAAATTTCAGTACACGTCACTGCGTGTGTTTTGTTGAGTAAGGCTTTAAAACCATTACCCCTACCGAAAACCGATTCCGATGGAAATACCCACGACGCTTTTACCGACCCCGAACTACGATACCGCCAGAGGTACGTTGATTTAGTGGTTAATCCCAATGTTAAAGACACGTTTATCAAAAGATCAAAGGTTTTTTCTTGCATGCGTAGCGTTTTTGAACGACAGGGATTTTTGGAAGTAGAAACCCCTATTTTACAACCTATACCAGGAGGCGCTACCGCCAGGCCCTTTGTTACTCACCACAACGCTTTGGACACCCCACTCTATTTGCGGATTGCCAACGAATTATATTTAAAGCGTTTAATCGTGGGAGGATTTGATGGGGTGTTTGAGTTTGCCAAAGATTTCCGCAACGAAGGCATGGATAGAACCCACAACCCGGAATTTACAGTAATGGAGTTGTATGTGGCATACAAAGATTACCATTGGATGATGAATTTTACCGAAACCTTACTCGAAGAAATTGCTTTAAAAGTTTGTGGGACAACGGAATTAGTGGTCGGTGAAAACCAAATTTCCCTCAAAGCGCCTTTCAAAAGAATCTCAATGCGCGATGCGATATTGGAACACACGGGGGTTGATATTTCAGGAAAAAACGAAGAAGAACTTAGAGAGATATGCAATGCGCTGGGGATTGAGACCACACCAGAAATGGGGGTTGGAAAATTAATAGATGAGATTTTTGGAGAAAAATGCGAAGGGCAGTATATAAACCCAACGTTTATTACGGATTACCCCATCGAAATGTCCCCCCTTTGTAAACGCCACCGTACTGACCCCAACCTTACCGAACGATTTGAGTTAATGATTAATGGAAAAGAGGTAGCCAATGCCTATTCGGAACTGAATGACCCTATTGATCAACGAGAACGGTTTGAGGCACAATTGAAATTATCAGAGCGTGGCGATGATGAGGCCATGTTTATCGATCAAGATTTTTTACGTGCGCTAGAATATGGTATGCCACCCACTTCAGGAATTGGTATTGGTATGGATCGATTGGTAATGTTACTCACCAATAACCATTCTATCCAGGAAGTACTTCTATTCCCCCAAATGCGCCCAGAAAAACACCTTGTTTTAAGCGACCTCGAAAAACAGATTTTAGCCGTTACTCAAACCCAACCCCAGCGGCTAGGAGAGGTTCGCATCAACATTGAGTGCAGTAATAAACAATGGGATCAAAGCCTTAAAGCATTAACTAAAAACCAACTGCTTGTCGTTTTTAAAGAAGCGGACGAAGTTTGGATTAAAAAACCTTAGAATAACGATAAAATATCGTCTAACGGAAATCCCTTTCCTAGGAGAAACCTCACCATTTTTTGTTTTTTTTTACGTGGGTCGGATTCATTGGATAAAAGAAGTTGCTTTTTTTCAAACCAAGCCGTTAAGTGTTTCAAGTCCTCTTTTTTATCCAAGAGGCAAAGGTTTTTTTGGATCAAATGGTCTGGAATACGATGTGACCTCAACCCCGCGGTGATTTTATTTACCCCCCATTTTTTTATATTACTTTTTCCTTCGATATAGGCTTGCACAAAACGATCTTCATGGAGAAAGTTTTTCTCGACTAGGGTTTTAATACACCACTGAATGTGGGCTTCTGAAGCCCCTTTTTGCATGAGTTTTTTACGTATTTCAAATGGGCTTCGCTCCTGGTATGCACAAAACCGCTCCATTTCTTGCAGCATCCGGGAAGGTTCGGTGGATAAGGGCATTATAGTTCGATGGCTTCCTGTTGCTTGTCAACAAAGGTGTATTCCAACAGGTGAAAAGAAGTGTTGGGCGTAATGGGAATCCACTTTTTGAATTTAAAAAACCATCGCCATTGAATCGATCGAAATATACCCCCCTTCTTAAAATATCCTTCTAGGTAAGGATGCACCTGGAGGGACACCCCTGAAGCACCGCTGTCTTGTATAAGAAACCCTAAACGGTTTTCAATTTCTTCAGCATATAGGATGCTCGCCTGAATTTCACCCGTTCCATTGCACGTAGGGCATGCTTCGTTGGTTTCAATCTCCGTTACTTCCCTAACCCGTTGCCGCGTAATTTCAACCACCCCAAACTTCGAGGGAGGAATAATGTTATGCTTGGCTCGGTCATTCTTCATGAACAACTTCAGTTTATCAAATAGAACACGATTGTTCTCTCGATCGTGCATGTCAATGAAATCAATACAAATGATTCCTCCCATGTCTCTGAGTTGAAGAATTCTGGCAATTTCCTCCGCAGCTTCAATATTAGTTGCTAACGCATTCGATTCTTGACCATCAGCCCCCTTGCGGTTTCCACTGTTTACATCGATGACATGCATCGCCTCGGTATGTTCAATGATTAAGTAACCGCCACTGTTCATTGGCACTTTCTTACCGAAAAGGACTTTTATCTGCTTGTTGATTCCATATTTTTCGAAAATGGGAATTCTTCCATCGTAGTGTTTTACAATATTGTCTTTGTTAGGGGCAATTTGCTTAACATAGGCGGCAATTTCTTCTTGTAGAACAGCAGAATTTACATGTACATTCGTAAAATCAGCATTCAATAAATCTCGTAGAATGGATGAGGTAGTATTAATTTCACCCAAAATACGTTTCGCCCCTTGACTTCCCTTAAGGTTTTTGTGAATAACATCCCATTTTTCCAATAATAACGCAAGATCCTGCTGTAGTTCCTCCGTAGTTTTGCCCTCAGCGACCGTCCTAACAATGGCCCCAAAATTTTTAGGAAGCAACCCTTCCATTACGGTTTTTAACCGTTTTTTTTCTTCAGGGGTTTTAATTTTCTGAGAAACGGAAATTTTTGTGGAAAAGGGTGCCAACACCAAATATCTACCCGCCAGGGTGATTTCGGAAGACAACCGAGGACCTTTTGAAGAAATAGGCTCTTTCGCAACCTGAACCAATACATGTTGGCTTGAAGACAACAAGGCGTCGATTTTTCCATCTTTTTTTAATTCGTCTTCAAGCTTGAAGTACTGAAGCGAAGGAACGTTTTGCTTTCCTCGTATGACGTCCTTCGTATACTTTTGCAAAGAAGGAAACTGAGGCCCTAAATCCAAATAGTGTAAAAACGCGTCACGATCATATCCAACATCAACAAAAGCGGCATTTAAACTCGGGGACAAGCGACGAACTTTTCCCAAATAGATATCACCAACGGCAAAATCGGAATTGCCCCGTTCTTCATGAAGTTCAATCAACTTCCCGTCGCGCAACAATGCAAGCCAAATACCATTTGGCCGTACATCAACAATTAACTCTAAACTCAATAGAAATCTTGTAAATTAACTTAGCCCTGTGAAAAAACGGGCATCGTAGAATTTATTTTTTCTTTTTATGGCGGTTTTTTCTTAACCTTTTTTTACGCTTGTGCGTTGCCATTTTATGTCTTTTCCTTTTTTTACCGCTTGGCATGATCTGTAGTATTTATTAGAATTCGTGAAACGAAAATATATCAATTTATCCCGTTCAGGGAGGGCAAAGGTAAAGTAAATAAAATAATTAACAAAAGGTTTTATTTAACCTTAACCTTGTTTTTCACTTGTTCAACAAAAACTTTGGCAGGCTTGAAAGAAGGAATGTTATGTGCAGGAATAATAATTGCCGTGTTTTTAGATATGTTTCGTCCAGTTTTTTGCTTTCTTTCCCGAACCACAAAACTCCCAAACCCTCTCAAGTATACGTTCTGTCCAGAAGACAACGATTTTTTAATTAATCCCATCATGGACTCAACCGCACTAGAGACTTCATTTTTTTCTAACCCTGTTTCTTCGGAAATTTTTGCAATTAAATCTGCTTTAGTCATTTTAGATTGATGTTAATAAAGTTGGACAATTTGTATTTTCGCGGAACAAAAATAGCGTAGAAATCAACTACTGACGTAGTTTTTACAAAAAAAAGCAGTAAAAAATCGTAAATGGCTCGTATTCAGCACTCAATTTTACACTGGTTTGATGCCAACAAACGTGATTTGCCTTGGCGCCAAACTAAAAACCCATATTCCGTTTGGATTAGCGAAATCATTCTTCAGCAAACCCGAGTGGAACAAGGCAAACCCTATTATGATCGTTTTATGAATCGCTTTCCTTCCATCTTTGACTTGGCAAATGCCGATGAAGAAGACGTGCTTTTGGCCTGGAAGGGCTTAGGATACTATACTCGAGCAAGAAATATTCACAAATGTGCTAAAACTATCGTTGGCGAATATGGAGGCAATTTTCCAAAGGAAATAAAGGCATTATTAAACCTTCCTGGTATTGGGGAATATACTGCTGCAGCAATAGCCTCTATTTGTTGGGACCAGCCCTATATCGCCTTGGATGGAAATATTATACGTATAGTTTCAAGGGTTTTTAATATCGACAGGCCTTTCAGCCAGTCTTCCGGCAAAGGAATTTTTAAAACGATGGGGCAAGAGCTCGTATCCAAAGACCGACCCGGTGATTTCAACCAAGCCCTAATGGACTTAGGGGCCTCCATTTGCCTGCCGAAAATGCCCCGATGTGATCAATGCCCAATCCTCGGGTTTTGTGAGGCGAAAAAGATAAATAAGCACAACGAAAGACCCGTGAAATTGGTAAAAAGAAAGCCTATAAATCGTTTTTTACTCTTTTTTGTGCACCACAAAAACAAAAAACTGGCATTAATGAAGCAAGAAAATTCCGGAATTTGGCAAAACCTCTACCTTTTTCTGCACGTGGAGTACCCCTCCGAGCATCAACTTTTGGAAGCCAAAGAAGGGTTTGAATGCATCGTTTCAGGCACCCATCTATTGTCCCACCAAAGAATCCATTATGTGGCAATAAAGGGGGAGCCACTAAAAACACAAGAAGACATGTATCAAGAGCGGGTATGGGTACCCGTTAAGGACATGGAAACCCTCCCTATTCCAAGGCTCATGGCACATATTTTCGAAGTGTGGCTGCCAGCGAAAACCCAAGATTAAAATGTACCTTTGTGCCCATGGAAATTAAGGGGATAAAAAAAAACACGGCGATCGATATACCTATCGCGGTCAAAGCAACGCTTTTAAAAGAAGGTAAGCCTTGGGACTTTGAGAAAACATCGGAGTGGAAAGTATGGTTGGCGAACGATTTCTTCTCACAATCTCCGGAAGAGCAGCGAACGTGTGGCAGTGATATATTCAAACTAGTTAAAGATGAAGCCGGAAGCATTGGTGTTTTTGTAGAGGAGGATCCTGTGTTTTTATTGGAGGGCATAATCCTGAGTGCCTATGCTTTCAATCGATTTAAAAGCAACAACAAAAAGGATAAGCCCCTATCAATTTCTTCCACTACAGTCCTTTCAAAGGAAAACAAGAGGTATTTAGAAACCATTTCAAAAGCGGTTTATTGGACCCGAGATATGGTGAACTTACCCGTATCACACCTAAATGCAGAACAATTTGCAGGGGAAATTAAAAGTTTCTGTGAGACAAAACACTGCCAAGTTCAAGTGTTGGCTTACCAAAAAATAAAATCGTTAAAAATGGGGGGGCTGCTGGCTGTCAACAAGGGTTCCATTACCCCGCCCTCGTTTACCATTATAAATTATAAACCCTCCAATGCAATCAACCAACATCCAATTGTACTTGTTGGTAAAGGGGTAGTTTATGATACGGGAGGATTAAGCCTTAAGCCAACCCCAGGATCAATGGATTCTATGAAAAGCGATATGGCGGGAGCCGCCTTGGTAGCAGGAACGATAAGGGCACTTGCTGATTTGAATATTCCCGTGAATGTGGTTGGGTTAATCCCCGCCACCGACAACCGCCCTGGCGGTGAAGCCTATGCCCCAGGAGACATAATCACCATGTATAACGGATCTACGGTTGAGGTGCTAAATACGGATGCCGAAGGCCGGATGATACTTGCGGATGCATTGTCATATGCAGGTAAATTTAATCCAGAATTAGTGATTAGCGCCGCAACGTTAACGGGGTCTGCCGTTAGGGCGATTGGAACTAATGCGGCGGTTGCCATGGGAAACGCCCATGAAAACGCACTAAGAGGACTTGTTAATTCTGGAAGCCGAACCCATGAGCGAATCGTTGTTTTCCCTTTTTGGGAGGATTATTTAACCCCCATGAAATCGGACATCGCAGACCTTAAAAACATCGGGGGTCAAGATGCCGGGGCCATTACCGCCGGCAAGTTTCTTGAAACGTTTGTGAACCACCCGTACATTCACATTGACGTAGCAGGCCCTACGTGGCTAGAAAGCCCCAACGATTATCGCCCGAAAGGCGCTACCGGGTATGGCGTGAGATTATTATTTGATTTTATTAAAAACTATTCTACATGGACCGCGACACCAAAAGAAAGCCGAAAATAGGAATTACGTGCGGCGACCCCAATGGCATTGGTCCCGAGGTTTTAGTTAGGGCCCTTTCTGACCAACGACTGCTGCAAGAAGCAATTTTCGTGGTTTTCTCACCGACCAATGTTATGACCCCATGGAAAAGTGAAGACAGTTCGTTTGCATTCATTAAGAACATTCAAGAAGCGGCCGCGGGAAAAATAAACATAATAAACTATACCCAAAACCCTTTCGAGCCCACCCCAGGAAGCCCAACGGCAAAAGGTGGAGAGGTAGCTTTGTGGGCTCTAGGGGCCGCAAAAACTGAATTAGAAAAAGGAGTGTTAGATGCCGTTGTTACAGCCCCGGTTTCAAAACAGCATATTCCGGTTCAAGGCGGCAGTTTTACAGGTCAAACAGAATTTTTTGGAAAATCCTTTTCAAAGGATGGCGGATTAATGATCTTGTGCGGAACGCGACTAAAGGTGGCACTCGCAACAACGCATGTTGCCATTAAAGACGTTCCATCAGCCCTTACAAAAGAAGGGATTTTAAATGCGTTAAAAACCCTAGATCAGACGTTGCGCAAAGATTTTAATGTGATGAGACCAAAAATTGCGGTTCTGGGTCTAAATCCTCACGCAGGAGAAGCCGGAAACATCGGTATGGAGGAAATAGAAATAATTTCTCCAGCGATAAGTGCCGCAAAAAGTCAAAACCTTCTCGTGTTTGGTCCCTATTCGGCCGACGGATTTTTTGGGTCTCAAGCGTGTTATGATTTTGATGCCACCCTTGCGATGTACCACGACCAAGGATTAACAGCTTTCAAAGCCCTTTGCTTTGAGGAATCGGTGAATTACACAGCAGGGCTTTCTATTATTAGAACCTCACCCGGACATGGAACAGCGTTCGACTTAGTTGGAAAAGAAAAGGCCAACCCAGAAAGCATGAGAAATGCAATATATATGGCCCTAGACGTATTCCGAAACCGAAAGTATGTTGAGGATGCGACGAAAAACCCACTTAAAATTTCAAAGGAAAAAACCCATGGCGACGGGCTCGAATAGGTTGGCCTTTTGAGGATTAAAAAAAATGGACTAACTTTACAGCCGCTTATTTAATCATGAAAAAGAAACACGATTTTATTCTGCCTTTCTCAGGGTTAAAATTAGGCGTTCATACCCAGGGGTATGAGTTGGACCAATCGTTCTTTGAAGAGTGTAAAGACTTTGATATCATCTCGGGCACAGGAACAGCCCTTGTTTCCTTGGAAAAAAAAGAAATAATGATGTTGCTATCTGTGCAAGTAACGTGTGAGGTAGATTCCGTGTGTTTTCGTTGCAATGAACCGATGGCCGATTTAGTTACAGGTAACATGAATGTGGTTATTAAGTTCGGAGACGAACCAGAAATAGATGATGAATTGTGGGTTCTTCCTTGGGAGGCCCACCAATTAGATTTATTTCAGCCCATATACGAATCCGTCATTACGTCTTTACCTTCTCGATTTGTTCACAACGAACAAGGGTGCAACCCAGAAGCCTTAAAATGGCTTGCCCAAGAAGCGCCGAGTAAAAATAAAGAGGACATTGATCCCCGTTGGAAGAAGTTAAATAATTTGAATTAAAATAGACCAAAAATAAAACGCCCATGGCACATCCTAAACGTCGAATATCGACAACCAGAAGAGACAAAAGAAGAACCCATAAAAAGGCGGTTGCAGCCAACGTAGCTATTTGTCCTACAACCGGGCAACCTCACCTTTTTCATCATGCCCATTGGCATGAAGGGAAACTGTATTACAAAGGTAAAATTGTAGCCGAAAAAGAAGAGTCTGCGGCGTAATCACGTAGCATGAATATTGGCCTAGATGTTTCAGGTGGTGACTTCGCGTCAAACGTAAACGTGCTCGGAGCAATCCGTGCCAAAAGCTTGTTGCCCAAAGGTGCCAACATTTATTTATTCGGAAAAGAAGACGAAATCGCAAAGGAACTCGACGGGGCTGACACAGCGCGCGAGGAGTTTCACATCATTCATTCTCCAGAGGTTATTACGATGGAGGACCATCCTGCACGGGTTTTTTCAAAAAAACCTAACGCTTCAATCACCAAGGGATTTGAGTATTTGAGCGAAGGAAAAATTGATGCTTTTGCTAGTACAGGTAATACCGGCGCCATGTTGGTAGGGGCCATTTATAAAGTGAATACGATACCAGGAGTTATACGCCCTTGTATTACGGCAACAATTCCGTGCTCCAATGGAAAAAAAACCATTCTACTTGATGTTGGATCAAACGCAGATTGCAGAGTCGATGTGCTATATCAGTTTGCAGAATTAGGGGCCCTTTATTCAGAACACGTATTGGGAATTGAATCCCCAAGGGTAGGATTATTAAATATTGGAGAAGAGGAGACAAAAGGAAATTTATTGACCCAAGCCGCCTACAGGTTGTTGGTAGAATCAGAAACCATTAATTTCGTTGGTAACGTTGAAGGCAGAGATGTTTTTACAAATAAAGCAGATGTTCTGGTGTGTGACGGATTCACGGGAAACATCGTGCTAAAGCAAGCAGAAGGGTTTTATAACCTCTTAAAAGAACGCGGAATTGAAGACGACTATTTCGAGTTGTTTAATTTCGAAAAATACGGAGGAACCCCAGTACTTGGCGTAAAAGGCAACGTTATTATCGGTCATGGATCCTCGAATGAGCTAGCGGTTACGAACATGATTCTTCATGCTTTTGATGTAGCTAAAAACAAGCTTTCTGAAAAAATTAAAAAAGCATTTAAATAATGAATAAAATATACGCGGCGATTACTGGAGTACAAGGGTTTGTTCCTGAAGACGTCCTTAGCAATGAAGACTTAGCGAAAATGGTGGACACCTCGGATGAATGGATCACCACACGAACAGGAATCAAAGAGCGTAGGATAATGAAAAACGGCGCATCCTCAGACATGGCGGCTCATGCCGTTGAGGGGTTGTTGCAAAAAACGAAAACAGACCCGAAAGAAATTGACCTTGTGGTACTTGCAACGGTTACTCCCGATTATCCATTCCCAAGCACGGCAAACGTTCTCTGCGATAAAGTAGGAATGTCTAATGCCTGGAGTTTTGATTTGAACGCAGCGTGCTCGGGCTTTATTTACGCCTTATCTACAGCCTCTCAGTTTATTGAAACAGGAAAGTATAAAAAAGTGATTGTTGTTGGGGTTGATAAAATGACGTCCATTATCGACTATGAAGACAGAACCACTTGTGTGATTTTTGGCGATGGAGCAGGAGCAGTTTTACTAGAGCCGAACCACGAAGGACTTGGGGTTCAAGACTTCATTTTACACAGTGACGGCGCAGGCAGAACGTTCTTAGTACAGCCCGCAGGGGGGTCCTTAAACCCAGCAAGCATTGCCACGGTCGAGAACCGACAACATTTTGTAAAACAAGAGGGGAAACAAGTGTTTAAATTCGCTGTTACAAACATGGCAGAGGTCTCGGCGGCGATTATGGAAAAAAACAATTTAAGCAGTGAAGACGTTGCTTGGTTAGTGCCTCACCAAGCCAATTTACGCATTATTGATGCTACTGCAAATAGAATGGGTTTGCCTAAAGAAAAGGTGATGATCAACATTCAAAAATATGGTAATACCACCGCTGGAACACTACCCCTGTGTTTGTGGGATTATGAAAAAGAGTTGAAAAAAGGGGACAACATTGTACTAAGTGCTTTTGGGGGTGGATTTACCTGGGGGGCGGTATATTTGAAGTGGGCATATAATTCTTAACTTTGCGATTATGAATAACGAAGAAATAAAAGATCTTATAAAGCTGGTTTCCAAGCTAGGTCTAGGAAAAGTAGAAATAGAAAAGGATGGGTTCAAAATAAATATTAAAGGACCAAATGTTGCTCCTGCTGGCGTGTATATGGCGCCTCCTGCGGCTGCACCAATTCCTGTTAGCGCTTCAAGTCAAGGGCCAATTCAGGCCAATTCGGTTGTAGAATCCCGGGCGTCTGCACCCGCTGAATCGAGTCCCACGGTTACAATCAAATCGTCTATGATTGGAACCTTTTATAGGTCTTCAGGCCCCGATAAGGCGTCATTCGTAGAGGTTGGATCAGAGATAAAAAAAGGAGACAAGATTTGCATCATTGAAGCCATGAAATTGTTCAACGAGATTGAAGCTGAAATTTCCGGCAGAATTGTTAAAGTATTAGTGGATGATGCTTCCCCGGTGGAATTCGATCAGCCCTTGTTTGAAGTAGAACCCGCGTAATCCAAGGCCATGTTTAAAAAAATCCTAGTCGCTAATCGTGGAGAAATTGCCATGCGCGTGATTCGTACCTGTAAAGAAATGGGCATAAAAACTGTGGCAGTTTACTCAACAGCGGACAAAGACTCGCTCCCAGTGCGTTTTGCAGACGAGGCGGTTTGTATTGGCCCCCCGGTTAGTGCCAAGTCATACCTTTCTATACCCAATATTATATCTGCAGCGGAAATTACGAATGCAGATGCCATCCACCCAGGGTATGGTTTTTTGTCTGAGAACGAAAAGTTTTCTCGCGTTTGTCAAGAACACGGTATTAAATTTATTGGCGCCCTTCCAGAACAAATTGCTGCCATGGGCGATAAAGCCACCGCAAAGGCTACCATGATTAATGCGGGCGTTCCTTGCATTCCGGGATCGGCGGGCTTGCTTAAAGACTTAGCTGACGCCAAGGAAAATGCTAAACACATCAAATACCCCGTTATACTTAAGGCTACTGCAGGAGGGGGAGGTAAGGGCATGCGCATCGTGTGGAGAGAAGAAGAATTGGAAGGAGCTTGGGACTCCGCGAGACAAGAGGCTGGGGCAGCTTTTGGAAACGATGGCGTTTACATGGAGAAGTTCATTGAAGAGCCAAGACATATCGAAATCCAAGTGGCCGGAGATCAGTACGGAAATGCATGCCATCTTTCAGAACGCGATTGCTCAATTCAACGAAGACATCAAAAATTGGTTGAGGAAACCCCCTCGCCTTTTATGACTCCAGAACTTCGTGAAAAAATGGGAGAGGCAGCCATTAAAGCGGCTAAAGCGGTA
>JBJTWF010000134.1:0-5713 GCA_046081565.1 Flavobacteriales bacterium
TGCTCTAGCGGTGGTCAAGCAAAAACCAGCGGTTGTACAGAAAAGCACTAAGAAAAAATCGTTAGCATTAAAGGGTGTTCGAGGACACCCTTTTTTTATGGGTAAATTTCAGCGACGAGGTCTTTATACTTTTCGTGGATAACGTTTCGTTTCAGTTTTAAGGTGGGCGTAAGTTCACCGCCATCGATGGAAAAAAGTTCGGGCAACAGCCTAAAGTCTTTAAGTTGCTCCCAATTTCCGAGCTGTTGATTGATAGTAGCAATTTCACTTTGAAGCAGGTTTTGCACGGATGGATTTTTTATCAAATCGGCATCCGATACAGCGCTGGATACCCATTCTTTTTTGACAGAAAAATCACGCAGAACCTCAAAATTTGGAACAATCAATGCCGAGGGAAATTTTTGATTTTCTCCGATAACCATGGCTTGTTCGATCATTCGGGACTCTTTAAGTTGGTTTTCTAGCGCCTGAGGTACAATGTACTTACCCCCGGATGTTTTAAAAATTTCTTTTTTACGGTCGGTAATTTTCAAGAATTTACCTTCAACAAATTCACCAATATCTCCCGTTTTAAACCACCCTTCATGGTCCATTACTTCCTTCGTTGCTTCTGGGTTGTTGTAATACCCCATCATCACGTTGGGTCCTTTAACGCAGATTTCTCCATCGGAGGCAATTCTCACCTCAACGCCGTCAATGAGGGCGCCAACGCTTCCAATACAAATACCTTTCTCAAAGGAGTTGACTGAAACGACAGGTGATGTTTCCGTAAGACCGTAACCTTCAAGAATGGGAATATCGGCCGCTAAAAATATTCGAGCCAGTCGAGGTTGTAAGGCAGCGCTACCGGAGGCAATCGCACGTACTTTTCCTCCTAAGGCTTCTTTCCATTTTTTGAAGATTAGCTTTCGTGCAATGTTCAATTGGAGTTTGTAAAGGGGGCTCTTACCCTTTTGCTCATAGGATTCAGCGAGAGAAACTGCCCAGAAAAATAATTTTCTTTTGACCCCTTTCAATTCATCCCCTTTGGCTAAAATTCGATCATAAACTTTTTCGATAAGCCTCGGAACGGCACTAAAAACATCGGGCTGAACCTCACGAATGTTATCCCCGATGGTTTCCATCGATTCAGCAAAGTAAATAGAGGACCCAATGTACATGTAGAGGTAATGAAGCATTCTTTCGTAGATATGACATACGGGAAGGAACGTAAGAACTTTTGAATGGTTATCCGCGGGAATAGGATTAACACAGGCCAAAACATTCGAAAGAACGTTTTTATGAGAAAGCATTACGCCTTTCGGATTTCCCGTGGTTCCTGAGGTGTAGATAATGGTAACCATTGCATCGTCCTTCACGTTGGCCATTCGGTGTTGCACTTCTTGTTCCTTTTCATTCGATTTTTCATGAAAAAAGGAATCCCATCGATCGAAACCTGTCAAGGAATCGAAGGCGTATGTTCCCTTTAATGCCTTTAGATCCGAAGAAACCTCGAGGATTTTGTCTGCAATCTCTTGGTTACCAACAAACATAAATTTAGCCTCACAATCATTGAGAATAAATCGATAATCCTTGGCAGAAATAGTGGGATAAAGTGGTACTAATACGGCCCCAATTTGTTGAACGGCAATGTCTAGAATATTCCATTCCAAGCGATTCGTGGAAGCCACTGCAATTCTATCCCCTGGTTCGACGCCTGAATGCAAAAGCCCGATGGATAATTGCATACAGCGATCCAGAAAATCACTAGTGGATATTCCAACCCATTGACCTTCCTGTTTTGAATTAAACATCCCGGGTTGGGGGAAGTTTTTCAGTTGGTGATAAGGAACATCAAATAATCTTGAAACGGAATTCATAGTAGGAAACATTAGGTAAGTGGATAATAGTTATTGTTTATTCAGGGTATTCAGGCTATCCATGAAAAGATCATATTTCTCCTCGTATGTCTGCACGATGGAAACGAAGTCTACTTTTCCTTTGGCTTTATTAATCCGACTTAATAAGTCGTTATAGGATTGAATTACGTCGTTTATTAAGGTTTCTGCAGCGTCGGATTTCTTGGGATGGGCCTCTTGAATGTAGATGCATTCATCGATGACGTCAACGATCATTGCGTTGATATTTTTCTTTAACGTTCTTTTGTTTGCCATAAGGGTTTTTTTCAAATATATTCATTTTGTCAAACTTACCACGCAATTATAATATGGTTACTTTTGTTTTGTGATGGAGGAAATCTATTTGAAGAAAGGAAAAGACGCTTCCATTCGAAGGAAACACCCGTGGATCTTTTCGGGAGCGATTGGTTCGGATACTTCAAAAATTGATGACGGATCCTTGGTAAGGGTATGTACAAGCAACCGCGAGGCGATTGCGGTTGGGCATTTTCAGCATGGTTCCATTTCGGTTCGTATTTTACGTTTCGATGACCAAGCAATTGATCTTTCGTTTTGGAAACTCAGCATCCAATCGGCTTGGAAAATGCGATTAGGATTGGGGTTACTCAGTGCAAAAAACAATATCTTTAGGCTTATTCATGGGGAAGGCGATCACTTGCCGGGGTTAGTCATAGATTATTACGGAGGGGTATGTGTGATACAATGCCATTCCATTGGAATGCTTCAATCCTTAACTGAAATCGCTTCGGCACTTAAAGAAGTTCTGGGGCATGATTTGAAAGCAATATACCATAAATCCAAAGGAAGCTTACCCCGAAACGTTGTAACCCAAGATGGGTATTTATGGGGTATGGAAGAAACGCCGTTTCAAGCCATTGAAAACAACATTTGTTACACAATTGATTGGGTTTTAGGTCAAAAAACAGGATTCTTCATTGATCAACGAGAAAACAGGAAACTTTTAGGGCAATTATCCACAGGAAAAAAAGTATTAAATGCCTTTTGTTATTCTGGAGGATTTAGTCTGGAGGCTTTAATAAATGGTGCGAGCGATGTGTATTCCCTAGACAGTTCTGAAAAAGCGATTGCTCTAACGGAGGCGAATCTTGCCTTGAATACCTTTAAAGGTAAGCATGTATCAGTGGTCGCGGACGCCATGGAATACTTGAAAGCACTACCTGAACCCTTTGACATAATCGTTCTTGACCCCCCAGCCTTTGCAAAGCATTTGGACAAGAAGCATAAAGCGGTTCAAGGTTACAAGCGCTTGAACGCACATGCCTTGAGGCAAATTAAACCCGGAGGAATTTTATTTACGTTTTCTTGCTCGCAAGTCATCGATAAAGCACTGTTTACGCATACCATCATCGCGGCATCCATCGAATCGGGAAGACAGGTTCGTATCTTATATCAAATGCACCAACCCTTGGATCACCCCATCAGTGCGTATCATCCTGAAGGGGAATATTTAAAAGGCCTAGTACTATATGTCGAATAAGCTTCTTCCCCTACAATACCGAAGCATCTTAGGGGTAGCCTTGCCGATGATGGTTTCAGGATTTATACAATCGATCGTATTGATTACGGACTCTGCGTTTATCAGTCGGTATTCGGTCGAAGGATTTGATGCCGTTGGCAATGCAGGATTAGCCTATATAACCTTTTACATGATGATGCTAGGCATGTCTGATGGTTCGCAAATTCTCATGGCGCGTAGAATTGGTGAATCTCGCGACGATCAAATGGGACGAATCTTAAATGCCGCCTGGTTGGTTTTAGGCCTTTTGGCATTGGCCTTTTTTCTCGTTTTAACCTACCTTATTCCGGATTTAATTCGCCAATATTCCAACAATCAATCCGTGGCGATTTTACAAGGAGAATATCTTTCCTATCGTTCGTTTGCGCTTTTCTTTTCCATGATTTCTTTAGGATTTCAATCGTATTACTTAGCGCAAGGAAAATCATGGGTTGTCCTCGTTGCCGCTATCCTTACCGCAAGCACCAACATTCTGTTTGATTACCTACTAATTTTCGGAATCGGTGGTTTTCCTACGATGGGGGTTGGTGGAGCGGCGGCCGCCTCATCCTTGGCCGATGGGTTAGGAATGACCTTTTTAATTACCTATACGTTGCGAACTCGAACCGCGACGAACCATAGATTATTCACTTCCATTAAGGGCATCTTTACCGAGCTTAAAGAGCTGTTAAAGGTTGGCTTCCCTTTATTATTACAAGGGTTTTCAGCCTTATTTACATGGACCTTATTTTTTACATGGATTGAGCAAATGGGGCAATACCCATTAACGGTATCCCAGAACATCCGATCCATTTACTTTTTGGCTTTTGTACCCATCTGGGGATTTGCAGGAACCACGAAAACCTATATTTCACAATATATTGGTGCACAACGACAAAACGACCTACCTAAAATTCAACGCCGTATTCAACTGCTGACCGTATTATTTATGATGCTTTCTTTTCATGGGGCAGTGATATATCCTGAAACGTTGATTTCTATAATTAACCCACACGAACAATACCTAGCGGAAAGCAGTGCAATCCTTCGTTTGGTGGCAGGATCCATTATGCTATTTGCCTTGGTTTCTGTGTATTTTCAGACCATTCACGGAAGTGGGAATACGATGGTTTCTATGAGCATAGAGGTTATTTCCGTGCTGGTATACACAGCTAGCGTTTACCTATTCATAAAAATACTTCATTTCGATATTTATCATGTTTGGACGGTAGAATACATTTACTTTGGCACGATGGGATTACTCTCCTTCTTATATTTGAAACTTTTTCAATGGAACAATAAAAAAATATAAATGAGATTACGCATTGTATTTATGGGAACCCCCTTGTTTGCCAGTTATATGCTAGCACGCATATCGGAAACGGACCATGAGGTACTTGGCGTGGTAACGGTTGCCGATAAACCCGCAGGAAGAGGTCAAAAAGTAAAAGAAAGTGAGGTAAAAAAACTTGCTCTTTCTCATCAAATCCCGCTTTGGCAGCCGCTATCCCTCAAAGACGAAAGGTTCCTGAACGACATGAAATCTCTGGAAGCTGACGTATTCGTTGTTGTAGCTTTTAGGATGTTACCTGAAAAGGTATGGTCCATTCCTAGCAGAGGAACAATCAATTTGCACGCCTCGCTCCTACCCCAATTTAGAGGTGCGGCCCCCATTAATTGGGCTATCATTGAAGGGGAATCGGAGAGTGGTTTGACTACCTTTTTTATTAACGAACACATTGACGAGGGTCCGATCCTCTTGCAATGCAGCATCCCTGTTTCTGAAACAACAACAGCCGGAGCGCTTCACGATGCAATGCTACCTTTGGGGGCTTCGCTTCTGATCGAAACCCTAGAAGGAATTGCCAATCAAACCTTAAACGAAATTCCACAGGATAACTCTGCTGGGCAACCCTTTAAACCAGCTCCCAAATTAAACAAGACGAATACTCGATTGAATTTTAATCGAACGACCGATGAAATAGACCGAATGGTTCGCGGGTTGTCTCCCTATCCAGGAGCATATTTTGAGGGATTCGATATCAAGAGACAACAAGGCTTCATAGTAAAAGTTTATTCCGGGGAACCCGTTCACTACATAGAGAACGATGAACCGATAAGGGTAGTGTCCAATCGAATGCTCGTTCGTTGCCAAGATGGATATTTCGCAATTACAGAACTTCAGGTAGAAGGTAAAAAAAGAATGACGACTCAGGCATTTCTTGCCGGAAATTCAGTTTTAGATTGGCAGATAAGGTAAACTTTTTCGGAATAAAAATGTTAATTTTTTCGATAAGCC
>JBJTWF010000135.1:0-30452 GCA_046081565.1 Flavobacteriales bacterium
GCTATGAAATCCGCCGTTTGCTTTAAGACGGCATCAACTTCTGGGGAAGTAACCTGCGCTAAGGTTTGGAGATTAGCTAAAAAATAAGGGAAAAGCGTATTATACACGAAAGACACATCGGTGGTTGTTCCTTCAATATCGGTCAGTATCCATTCAACCTCAAAATCCATCTTACAGGTATTTTTGATCGATACCGGAACCGGTGTATTCGGGAATCCATCCGCTTTGGTCGATAAAAATTCGAATCGCTTTCACAAAAGGATGGCTAACACCAGCGTCAAACCAATGTTTTGTCCCAGCGGGCACACTGATCAGATCACCTTTCTGGCAAAGCACATTGAAGACAGGAGCCCCTTCCAAATTGAACCAGAAATAACCTTGACCATCGACGAAAAAGCGAATTTCATCTTCACTGTGGGTATGTTCTGCAAGGAATTTTGCCCGAATAGCGTCATAATTTTCGGTCAACGCGTTGATGGAGATAACGTCAGCAGTCAAATATCCACCGCGTTCCATGAAGGGCTTTAAATCTTGCGCATAGGCGTCTAAGATTTCTCCTTGGGAAGCCGTATCATCAAAGGAAATAGTACAAGGCCATTGATCGAAAAAAACACCGTATTTCGATAGAAAGGACTTAATTTCCTTTGGGTGATGAAGAACCTTTTGAAGGTCTGGTATGGATAGAACGGCCATAGGATTATTTTTTTAGTTGCCATTCACATTGGCATAGATAGGTAAACGCTTCCAGGATTCTTTTCGCTTCAAAAAGCGTAGAGCCCCAGGTATAAAAACCATGTTTATCGATCATAAAAACATTGAAGGCTAACCCATCGATAACGGAATGTAAATGGGTTTTAATTTCTTCCATGTCTTGGCTGTTAGGGATGACCGGAATGCAGAGGCTACACTCATGGGTATCAATCCCTGGAAAGGCTTTTTGTAGTTCATAGCCTTCAAAGCACAATGAAGTTTTACTATGGGCCAAGAGCAGTGGCCAAATGCTGTGCGAATGAAGAACAACTTGGGTCTCAGGGAACCACTCATAAAGGGCACAATGAATCCCTGTTTCCGCGGAGGGGATGCGATCCTGATGGGGGGACAACGGGATTCCTTGGTTAGAAATACGCAGAAAGTCTTTTGGTTCTATGCTGCCTTTATCGATTCCGGAACGGCTAACCCAAAGGGTTCCGTGGCAATCTTTTTGGGAATAGTTGGTGGAGGTTGCAGGACTATGGCCTCCAAGATTCAATTCCCGAATGCAATGGGTTAAGTCCAGTAACCAATCGTGCTGATCCATGATTGGGCAAAGGTAAGGTAATCCTGAGTGAATAACAAGGTTAGGAAAGGATGGCTTTCACTAAGGAAGCTATTAATTTACCGTCCGCTTTACCGGATAGTTTTGCGGAAAGGTGTCCCATTAATTTGCCCATATCTTGCGGTCCTGAAAAACCCAAGGCCGTTATTGCTGCATTGATTTCAGCCTTTATTTCTTCCTCTGATAATTGTTTGGGTAAAAACGTTTCGATAACCTTGGCTTGAATCAATTCCTCTTCCGCAAGATCTGGTCGACCTTGCGTAAGGTACAATTCATACGTTTCCATACGCTGCTTATAGAGCTTCATGCAAATCTTTATCGCCGTTTCATCGGAAACTTCAGCGCCACTACCCGAGGTAGCTTCTAGTAAAAGTTTTGCTTTAACATCACGCAAAGCAGCAAGGCGGTCTTTATCTTTTGCAAGCATCGCCTTCTTGATCTGATCGTTAATTTGAAGCGCGATGCTCATATTAATCTACGTTGTCGTGTAAATAGCTATTGTTTCGTAATCCTGAATCGCCATTATCGTTACCTGAAAGCCCGAAACGACTAACGCGGTTTTCTCTCGAAGGCGTCTCGTCCTTGACATCCACGTTTCTGCGAACATAGGCGGGCTCTGATTCATACTCAGTGATGTTCTCGGCATTTTGAATGGCCGAGGTAATGTGCTGAAGACGCGCCAGGCGTTCTTCATTTCTCCGTTGGGTTTCTTCAGGTAGCACAGTAGATTGTATGCGGTGTGACTTTACCCGCTCCTCTAAGTCATCCTCCAATATATGGCGAATAACAACAGGAGTTTCCTCGGGAGCAACTGCGGTACTTTGATCCATTGATTGGGGCATTGGAGCTATGTTTTCTTGAACGTCATTTACCTCCCATTCGACGATACCTTCCTCGTTTTGGTCCGCAGTTTCAGATAATCCATCGAACAAATCCATTCTCACGTCAACGGTTTCTTCGCAAAGGGTTTCGAAAGCATTGGTCGCAAGGGGTGCTTCGAAGGTTATAATTGATTCCTCATCGGCATCGGCAGGTACCGAAACCTCATCCGATTTCAGGTAAGGATCTTGAGCGAGTTCTTGCGCAACCGGGGTTGGAATATCAAAGGGAGATTGCATCGGCTGGGTAATTTCAACCTTTGTCTCCTCTGTAAGTTCCATAATTTTCCGTTCCGGCCACTGTACAGTGTTTGTATCTGCGGAGCTAAAGCCAGTAGCCACGAGGGTAATGGAAAGCTGTTCGTTTAATTCTGCATCAAAACCATGGCCCCAAATTACTTCAGCATCTTCTCCTGCAGCGTCTTGAATGAAATCGGTAATTGCCATAATTTCTTCCATCATTACCTCTTTGGTACCATAGGTAATGTTTAGAAGTACATACTTGGCGCCGCAGATGTCATGATCGTTTAACAAAGGAGAATTCATAGCTGCTTTCACGGCCTCAAGGGCACGGTGCTCACCTTCTGCCATCGCGCTTCCCATTAAGGCGCGTCCGCTGTTACGCAAAACGGTGTTTACGTCATTGAAGTCAACATTAATTAACCCCGTTTCGGAAATAACCTCTGAAATGCCTTTCGCAGCTACGGTAAGGATGTTGTCTGCTTTTTGGAAGGCTTCCGAAAGCGTTAAACTTTTTCCAAGGGTACGAAGTCTTTCGTTGTTAATCACTAAGAGCGTATCCACGTTTTGGCGTAATTTTTCTAGGCCTTCTTCGGCTTGCAGCCTACGTTTTTTTCCTTCAAACTCAAAGGGTAAGGTAACAATACCCACCGTTAGAATACCCAATTCTTTCGCTACTTGGGCAATAACAGGCGCTGCGCCTGTTCCCGTTCCACCTCCCATTCCCGCGGTAACAAAAACCATTTTCGTATTTGCAGAAAGTACTTCACGCAATTCATCGATGTTTTCAATGGCTGCATTCATTCCTACTTCAGGCATCATTCCAGCGCCACGACCTTCCGTCAGGTTCTTCCCAAGTTGTATTTTAAACGGCACGGGAGAAATTTCCAGGGCCTGGCGATCGGTATTACACACTAAGAAATCAACGTCTTTAATCCCTTGGTTGAACATGAAATTTACGGCGTTGCTACCGCCTCCACCTACACCGATTACTTTTATAATTGAGGTCATATCTTTTGTATTGTTTGACATTTCGTTACTATTTCGATGGTTAATCGTTGATAAAAAAGTTTTCCAGGGTTTTTTTCATCCTTTCTCCTAGCACTTTTATTTCAAAAGGTCCTTTTTTCTGCTTGTCGTTGTGTCCACGAATTTGAGATGTTTCATGTTCTTCCAATTGACCGGCGCTTTGTGCATCTTTTTGAAAGCCTTTCAAAACGAGGCCAATACCCGTTGAAAAAATAGGACTTGCGATGTTGTCTATTTTATTTTCATTGGATAAGTGTTCTGTTGGATATCCAATGCGGGCATCCATTCCCGTAATGTATTCAAACAATTGGGGGAGGTGTTTCAGTTGGGCCCCTCCACCGGTGACAACGATACCACCAATGATTTTGTTCTCATAACCCGAGTTACGGATTTCATTTTGCACGAGTTCAATAATTTCTTCCATTCGCGCCTGAATGATTCCTGCTAGGGTAGACAAGCGGATTTCTTTTGGCTCACGGCCCCTCAAACCAGGAATACAGACCAATTCATGTTCTTTGCTTTCGCTCACTAGGGCGCTGCCAAATTTAACTTTTAAGGCTTCTGCGTGGCGTTGCATGATTCGACAACCGGTCTTAATGTCTTCGGTAATAATATTACCTCCAAAAGGAATTACCGCGGTGTGACGAATGATTCCTTCATAAAATATAGCCACATCCGTCGTTCCTCCGCCGATATCAACCAAAACCACACCGGCCTCCTTTTCTTCAGCGCTCAAAACAGCATCTGCGGATGCGAGTGGTTCTAATATAATCTCATTGATGGATAAATCCGCTCGTTCTACGCACTTCCGAATGTTGGTGACGTTTGCAACGTGGCCTGTAATTAAATGAAAATTCGCTTCGAGTCGAACACCCGCCATGCCAATAGGATCTTTGATTCCTTGTTCGTTATCGACAATGTACTCCTGCGGCAAAACCGTAATAATCTCCTCTCCAGGTGCCATAACGGTGGCATACATGTCATTAATTAAGGCATTGATGTCTTCTTGTGAGATTTCTCCTGAGGCGCCTTTTCTCATGTGTATCCCCCGCGTTTGCAAACTTTTAATGTGTTGTCCTGCAATCCCTACGTTGACGCTTTTAATCGACAGCCTTCCGCCCGCTCTGGCTTCTGCCAACGCGACTGCCTCCTTGATGGACTGAACCGTTCGTTCGATGTTCGATACCACACCGCGCATCACTCCCGTAGACTCGGCCTTACCCATGGAAAGAATTTGAATTTTTCCATGTTCGTTATGCTTACCGACAAAACAAGCGATTTTGGTAGTCCCGATATCGAGTCCCACCATGACTTTGATGTTTTTATTTGGATTCGGTTGCGCCCCGTTTTCTTCCGACGATCTGTCCTTCATACTTTACATTTATTTCTTCATATTTCTCCCACCCTTCAAAGGGCATAACCTCCTGGTAAAACACCTTCAGTCTTGTGAATTTATTTTCCACCTCTTCTTCCGTCTCGGCGGAACCAAAAACAATTTTCTGATCTCCAACGATGGGCACTAACACAAAATCACCGGTCTTATCTAGGTAAACCTGACCGATCAAAGGCTGCAATACACTATCCTTACAAACATAATTCGAAATACGATAGAAATCATCTAATTTTCTATTATTTTTCAAAGAAGGGTTGTTAATAATTTGAGGCACATTTTGGCCCTTGAGTGGCTCGTTAATATTTCCCGAAATCACCAAGACCCTTGCGGTATGAAATTCAGCTTTTGATATAATAAATCCATCGGAATCGAGGTAGAATGATTGACCGTTTTCTGTAAAGATTCTTGCGATGGGATTACGCAGCCATACTTCAATAACCCAAGAGCCCCCGATCCCTTGATAAACTTGAGCGGTTTTGATTTCTTCCATCGATGTTAGGGTAGTTTCTATACTCCTAGGTTTTAATTCTTGGCTTCTCAAGCGAGGGGTTATCAGCCGAGCCCTCACCAGGCGATCCAAGATTTCCTTCTGGTTTAAGAAGGCTTCACTTCCTTCCACGTGGACAATAATGTTCGGATCTTTCATTACCCGTTCTCGCTCAAATTTTCGGGCAGCCACCATGAGGACTATTCCCGAAGAAAAGAGTAATAGGAAAAGTGAAATTTTTATCCAGGGCTTACGATTCATCGCTGACTTATGGTTAATAGTTCTTGTATCGGCAGTACTAAACGATCGATGTCACCGGCGCCAATCGTTAACAGCACCCCTTCTTCTTGCGTTCGTATCGCGTCCAATACTTCATTTTTTTGTATCAACTGTTTGTTTTCGCAGATAACGCGAGACAAAAGCCATTCGGAATCAATCCCTTGAATGGGAAGTTCCCTCGCTGGATAGATCGGAAGCAGCAATAAGCGATCAAGCTTAGAAAGTTCTTCTGCGAACCCCGGTCCAAAATCCCTTGTTCTAGAGAACAAATGTGGCTGAAAAATTCCAGTTACTTTCCGATTTGGGTACATTAAACGAATGGAGTCCAATAAACACCGAATTTCGGTGGGATGATGTGCATAATCATCAATAAAAACCAAACGATCATTTTCAAATACTTTTTCAAATCGCCGCTTAATTCCACTATATTGAAGAAAATGAGGTATAAATTCGTTTGGATTTATTCCGAGTTCTATCAAAACGGCAATGCTGGCCAAGGCATTTTCCGCATTATGCCTTCCAAAAATCCCCAATTTAATGCCCGTAATGCGTCCTGATGGTGTCACTAAATCAAACTGCATTCCCGATAGACCCTCTATGACATTTTCGGCAAAATAGGTAGCTGCAGTATCTTCAAGGGAATAGCTCACCTGACGACAAAGGGTGTGGATGTTTATGCCTTGTTTAACTACCAAAAATCCCGAAGGATCTATTTTCATGGCATATTGATGAAATCCTTCAATAAATTTTGATTCCGATTGATACACGTCTAAATGATCGGGATCCACATTGGTAAGAATTGAAGCGTAAGGAGAAAGATGTAAAAAGGATCGGTCGAATTCATCGGCTTCTACTATGGTATATTCCGGCGTTGGGTGCAATAAGAAATTCGTATTAAAATCAGATGAAATGGCCCCCAGAAATGCGTTGCATCCGATTCCCGACGCATGTAACAAATAGGCCAACATAGAGGATGTAGTTGATTTTCCATGAGTTCCCGCAACGCAGAGGCTTTTGGGCGACTTTCTGGTAATTTCACCAAGGGCCTCGGCCCGTTTCATGACCCGGAAGGATTGGGAGACAAAATGCGTCAATAAAACACTTTGTTTGGGAATTGCCGGAGTATAAACAACCATACAATTCGCTGGAGTTAATTCCTTTAATGATTCGTTCCATTCGTCATCTTTCGAAAAAACAACCCCTTCCCTGATTAAGGCGTCGGTTATGGCACTTTCGGTTTTATCATACCCATACACCGTATACTGCTTAGAAAGGAAATACCGTGCAAGGGCTGACATTCCAATCCCACCAATTCCAATAAAGTAAATGTTGTTTGGTGTTGACTTATTCATTTTCTTTGATGCACGCGAGGCATAAGGTTACTATATCTTGGGTTGCATTCGGCAATCCCATTTTCTTAATTTCTTGAGCGCGTTGGCCGGCAAGGGTTGGCGAAGAGACCAATTCCATGATTCCCTTCCATAGCATTTCTTGGACCTGAAGATCGGGAATGAGCGTGGCTGCTTTACGATCAACCAAGGCCATCGCATTCTTGGTTTGATGGTCTTCCGATACATTAGGGGATGGAATCAAAATCGTAGGTTTACCAACGAGCGTAAGTTCGGAAATCGACGTTGCCCCTGCTCGAGACACAATGACATCCGCAACAGCATAGGCATAATCCATTTTTTCCAGGAAGGGTATCAACACCACGTTTTCAGGTAAGGTGAGTAATGAAAGTTCGGGATAAAACCGTTTTCCGCATTGCCACAAGAGTTGAATTTCCTCGGTAGTCGAGAGGTTTTTCAGCAGGGAAATAACCCCATCGTTTATCGATTTAGCCCCTAAGCTACCGCCAAGCACTAGAATGGTTTTTTTATTTTTTTCCAACTTAAAAAAATCAATGCCCGCATCAAAATCAGAAGACTTGCCGGCTATAGCACTTCGAATCGGGTTACCGGTTAGGTGAATTTTTTCTTTTGGGAAAAACCTTTCCATGTTGGGATAGGCAACACAGATCGCAGCGGCTTTTTTTGCTAGGATTAAATTCGTTTTTCCAGGAAATGAATTCTGTTCTTGAATTACGGTTGGAATACCCATCCAGTTTGCTACTTTCAAGGTTGGACCGCTAGCATACCCTCCCACTCCTATAACTAAATGTGGGTTAAATCGTTTGATTTCCGAGCGTGCTTTCCATAAACTAAGGATTATTTTGAAAGGAAGGCCAAGGTTTTTCAACATGTTCTTTCGGTCAAAACCTGCGATTTTTAACCCCACAATTGGAAAACCCGCTTGAGGAACTTTTTCCATTTCCATGCGACCTTCCGCACCGATAAACAGTAGCTGTGCATTCGGTACCGTAGCCATTATCCCCTCCGCAATGGCTATCGCCGGATAGACGTGACCTCCGGTTCCTCCTCCTGAAATAATAATCCGTAAAGGCTTCATGATAGGGCGGGATTTGGGTTGTTTTGTTTTACCGCGAAGGACTGCACAATTCCAATGGAAACACATGCCATTATTAAAGCCGAGCCCCCCATCGCTAAAAAGGGCATGTTTTGTCCTGTAACCGGAAACACACCGGTACAAACAAGCATGTTAATACTCACTTGGGATAACAGGTGTAAGCCAATGGCCATGCTAACGTAGGTTTCAAATAAACTGGTTGATTTTAAACCAATTCGAATGATCCGATACAGTAGGATTAGGTAAAGGAAGGCCAATAAAAAAGCGAAGACAAATCCGAATTCTTCAACGAAACTCGCATAATAAAAATCGGCATAGGCCTCAGGAATGTATTCTTTCAATTTTCCATCCCCTACCCCCATTCCAAACCATGCCCCCGCGTGAATAGCCTTTCGCGCATCAAGTGCTTGGGCGTTTTCTACTATATTTTGTTCAGTTCCTATTTTATTGGTTAACCGGTTTTTCCATGTTTCGTAGCGAGGTAAAATATTGGCCTCAGGGAAGGAGGTGTGAATACCAATCATAAGCAGTAATAAAAGAATTCCTGCTCCTGCCATTGTAAATAATTTTGAAAGGGGAACTTGCCCCAAGAAAAGAACCGTCATGGATAAAGCGAAAAGGAGTAAAGCGGTTGAAAGGTTATCTTTAAAAATTAGTGCGCAAATGACAACAATCGGAATCATGAGCGGAAGAATTCCTTCCTTCCAATCGTTCAGTTTTTCTTTTTTTCTAACTAAAAGTTTGGACAAATAGAGAAACAGTGCGAGTTTGGCGAAGTCAGAAGATTGAAACGTTAGGCCCACCAGGGGAATGGAAACCCAACGACCCGCACCGTTAATTTCCTTCCCAAAAAAGAAGGTAAAAAGGAGTAAGGCCACCGCGAAATAATACCCAAATTTAGCAATTTGATTAATGTATTTTGCGTCTATTCGATGCACTACATAAATGCTTCCAAACCCCAATAAGACATAAATTAAATGCTTAAAAAGATATTGAAAAGGGGTTCCTCCCTCGATTTTGACCAAGATTGGAACAAATGAATAAACGGTAACAACGGAAAGTGCCAGAAAAATGAAGGTTATGACCCAAATGACCATATCTCCTTTTAAATGGGCTAGTAGTAATTTTTTCATATGGATCGCATGGCTTTGAGGATGAAATTAAACTCATTCAAGGTGTCAACCCCACGAGAACCGGTAACAGAAAAAAGCAAGGTACCTCGGCCTTGCAACATGACCTGATGGGCCAACAATTGTTGAAGGGATTCACAATAAACCACCTCCCCTTGTAAATCCATTCGATTTTCATCGTCAAGAATAAAAATATTGGATACGTTTTGGAATTCCATAGATGCCTGTTGGGTAACGTATTCAAAGTAAGCCGATGTGGTAACCCAAACAATCGGAAATGGCATTGAATTTAAGGTGGCCAAAAAAGCATCTACAGGGGCATCCATCCAAGTAAATACATCAAAACCACGAAATTTACCCCTTGCCTGAATGAGCGAAGTGGCCGCCTCATTTAGTGAATTTCTCCGGGCCGAAACCAGGAGGTTTTCCTCGCGTTTAGTCTTTTGGTTCATGCTTATAATTTGCGCACAGCCGCCTTAAATTGGACTCCTCGGTCTTCGTAATTCTGAAATAAATCGAAACTAGCACATGCTGGGGAAAGGAGTACGGTGTCGTTGGGTTGGGCAAGACGATACGAAAGGGCAACCGCCTCTTCTGCGCTATGTGCCTCGACCAAGGTTTCAACATGTTCAGCAAATGCTTCCTTAATTTTTTGGTTTTCTTTTCCGAGGCATACAATGGCTTTTACTTTATCCTTTACCAACGGTAAAAGTTCCGTGTAATCGTTACCTTTATCCACTCCACCGACAATCCAAACGGTAGGATGCGTCATGCTTTCCAGCGCATACCAAGCGGCATTGACATTCGTCGCTTTGGAATCGTTTATAAATTCAATTCCGTTAACAGAGGCGACAAATTCCAAGCGGTGCTCGACGTTTTCAAAATCCATTAAGCTTTCGCGAATCAACGATTCTCGAATATCGAGCAAGCGCGCAGCAATCCCTGCGGCCAATGCATTTTGAGCATTGTGTTTGCCTTTTAAGGCAAGGTCATGAATAGACATAGTAATTGTTGTTTTTATGTTTAGTATTAGTTGTTCGTTTTGTAGATAGCCCCCTCGTTCAACCGGGTGTTTACTGGAGAAAGGAATGCGCTGTACCTTCGAGGAATTTTTTTGAATAAAATCCAATATCCAAGGGTCATCTGCATTGTAAATGATATAATCTTGATCTCCCATAAAATCAAGCATTCTAAATTTGGCTGACACGTAGCGCTCCATTTGGTAACCGTATCGATCCAAATGGTCTGGTGAAATATTCGTTATTACCCCAATATTCGCATGGAAATGGTGCATGTCCTCTAATTGAAAGGAGCTCAGTTCCAGGACATAATAATCTTGGTCATTCAAAGCCACTTGTTTGGCAAAACTTTGTCCGACGTTACCCGCCAAACCTACCTTTAGCCCTGCTTTTTTTAAGGTATGATATATCCAAAGGGTTGTGGTAGTTTTGCCGTTGCTGCCCGTAATACAAATCGTTTTTGCTTCTGTAAAAGCAAAGGCATAATCGATTTCGGAAACGATTGGAATACCCTTTTCTTTCAAGGCCAAAACCACGGGGACGTCCTGTGGAATTCCTGGGGATTTAACCACAAGGTCTGCATTCCAAAGGATCTCGCTTTCGTGGCCCCCTTCTTCAAACGGAATGTCATAGGATAACAATTCTTTTCTAGCAGCATCCTTGATGATTCCAGCATCGGAGACAAAAACGCTCTTTCCCTGCTTTTTTGCTAGGATCGCTGCGCCTACACCGCTTTCAGCTGCGCCAAGAATCACAATATGCTGACAGCCTTGAATCATCAACGAAGTTTTAGGGTAATGATGGAGATGACGGCCAATAGAATTCCAATAATCCAAAACCGAGAAACTATTTTAGCTTCGTGTATACCTTTCTTTTGGTAATGGTGATGAAGGGGCGCCATTAAGAAGATACGCCTACCCTCCCCATATTTTCGTTTGGTAAGTTTAAAATACCCCACCTGAAGCATTACCGATAGGTTTTCCACTAAAAACACACCACACAATACGGGTATCATGAGTTCTTTACGAATTGAAATAGCGAAAACCGCAATGATACCACCCAAGGCCAAGCTTCCTGTATCGCCCATGAATACCTGAGCGGGGTATGAATTATACCACAAAAATCCTATGCATGCGCCAACAAAAGCAGCGATGTAGACCACCATTTCTTCGGCCATTGGGATGTACATTACATTTAAATAATCTGCGAATTTGGCATTGGAACTTACATAAGCAAAAACCGCCAAAGCAAGGCCAATAATCGCGGAGGTACCCGTGGCTAACCCATCCAATCCATCGGTCATGTTGGCTCCGTTGGAAACGGCTATTACAATAAAAACAACGATGGGAATGAACAGAAGCCAGCCATAGGATTTGTTGGAATCTCCAATAATCCAGTTGTAATTAAATTCATTGTTTTTTACCAACGGAATGGTGGTGGTCATGTCATCGGTTGCGATCCATCGAAAATTCTCCTGCTCTTGAGTGTTATGGTCTCTCGTCACAAAGCGCTCATCCTCTTTCAATTGATAATTACTCGGAACCCGTTTGTGCACCTTTACATCCTCGGAGAAATATAAAATTGCACCCACCATAATTCCCACTCCGAGTTGACCTATAATCTTAAACCGACCTTTTAATCCTTCCTTATTCTTGCGAAAAACCTTGATGTAGTCATCCAAAAAACCAATAAGTCCTAGCCATATGGTTGCAAGAATCATGGTAATGACATAGACATTTGAAAGTTCGGCGAATAAAATCGTAGGGACTAGGATGGCACTCAAAATGATGAGCCCCCCCATTGTAGGGGTGCCAGCCTTTTCCACTTGACCTGTCAACCCTAAATCCCGTACAGTTTCTCCTATTTGCTGCGAGGCTAATAAATTGATAATTCGTTTACCGATTCCAATCGAAATAATTAAGGAAAAGATAAGGGCCATGGACGCCCGAAAGGAAATGTAATCGAACAGTCCTGCTCCCGGAACGTTCAAGGTGTCTAACCAATTAAAAAGATAATAAAGCATAGGTTATGGGTTTTTAGGATTAAAAGACTCCCACGCTAACGCGTAATCATCAAAAGGCGTTTTCACTCCGTTAATTTCTTGGTATTTCTCATGCCCCTTACCTGCGATTAACACGATATCTCCAGAAGAGGCAAGGAGAGCAGAAGTCTTTATGGCTTGGAGGCGATCCTCTATGATTAACCCTGACCGGGCGGAAGCAGTTTCTAGGCCTTGCTCCATTTCTTTCAATATGGTAGAAGGCTGCTCCGTCCTTGGGTTATCCGAAGTGAGGATGAATTGGTGGCTATATTTTTGGGTAATCCTAGCCATAATAGGCCGCTTTTCTTTGTCACGATCTCCACCACAACCGACGATGGTGATTAACTTTTGGTGATTGGTTAAAAAAACGGACAACGTTTTTAGCATGTTCTCCAGCGCATCAGGGGTGTGGGCATAATCCACCACTACCGTTACCCCTTGGTCGCTTTTAAAAAATTGAAATCTACCATCGACGGGTTTCAAATTGGAGATTTTTTCCAACAACACCAAGGAAGGAATACCGAGCAGCTGACCCGTAGCATACAGGGCGAGTAAGTTATAGGCATTAAAATCCCCCATTAAGGGAGAATGTACCTCATACTGCCCCACTTTTAACACAAGGCCATTTAAGGAATTCTCTACAATATTTGCTTTAAAATCGGACAAGGTTTGAAGCGAATACCCGACGCGTTTCGCTTTGGTGTTCTGCAACATTATCGCTCCATTTTTATCGTCAAGGTTGGTCAATGCAAAGGCATCTTCCTCCAAGCAATCGAAAAAAGTCTTCTTAACCCGAATATATTCTTTAAACGTTTTATGATAATCCAGGTGATCGTGCGTGATATTGGTGAATATTGCGCCTTTAAAACGAATGCCATGAACACGGAATTGATCCAAGGCATGGGAACTTACCTCCATAAAACAATGGGAACAACCCTTCGCCACCATTTCAGCGAAGAGGGCGCTTAGTGAAAAAGCATCAGGAGTGGTATGACTGGAGGGAATTTTTTCCGTACCAATTTGGTTTACTACCGTGGAAATCAACCCTGATTTGTAACCTAAACTTTCAAACAACTGGTGCAACAAGGTCGCAGTCGTCGTTTTACCATTGGTCCCTGTTACCCCCACCAAGGTAAGGTGGTCTGTCGGATAATTAAACCAAAAACAGGAAGCCGAAGCAAAAGCAATACGGGTATTCTCCACACGAATTACCTGCATATCTAGCGGTGCTTTTACGGATTGAGAAACCACTGCTGCACGGCACCCCTTTTCATAAGCTTGTAAGATAAAATCATGCCCATTTCCTTGGGTACCTACCAAGGCAAAGAACAGGGTTTGCTCGTTCACCTCTCGCGAATCAAACGAAAGTCGATCGATTGAGCAATCCACCACTCCCTCGTGATGTGGCGCAATACACTCTATTATTTCTGTAAGCGATTTCACTGGAGTTCAATTTTAATTAACATGCCTTCGAATAGCTCTGTACCTGGACCCAGGCTTTGGTTCGTAACCCGACCCAAGCCATTAAACTGCACCACAAGCCCCATGGATTCCAGCAGATATATTGCATCTTTTGCGGACATTCCAGTGACATCGGGCACTCGTCCTTTTACCAGCTGGCGACGGTTTAAAACCACTTGTTTGTTCAAGGTATCGGAAACCACCCAGTCGGTCTCTTTGGAGTTCACCACAGGAATTTTCCATCGACGTAGTAGCGCAAGGATTTCACGCGCTTGACCGACCATGATTTTTGGCGAACTTGGCAAGGGGTTACCTGCTTCATTGATAGCTTGATGATAATTTAGGCTTGAAGCAAAAATTTTATTGGCAATGGCTACAAAAACGGGACCTGCCACTTGAGCAGCGTACCGTTGAATGCCTTTAGGTTTACTAACAATTACAACACACGTATATATCGGATTATCGGCAGGAAAGAACCCCGCGAAGGCGGTTTGATAATCCACCTCATCGTTGGGATTATCAGAATACCCTTTATTCTTTCCTGGGAAATGGGAGGTTCCCGTTTTTCCGGCGATACTAAATTGGGAGGTTTTTAGCGCGATTCCGGTCCCTTTTATCATTACCCCTTTCAAGCAACTAATCAAGCTGTTTAAGGTATTATCGGAGCAAATTTTTTCTCGAATAACCGTTGGATTAAACGTCTTAACCACTACCCCTCCTTTACGAATTTCCTTTACAAAACGGGGCTTTAGAAATTTACCTTTGTTGGCAACGGCATTGTAAAAGGCGCACATGTGCAAGGGCGTTTGTTGGTACTCATACCCTATAGCAATGGACGGAACGGAGAGCGGCGACCACAAGGTATCCCCAGGCATAAAATACTTAGGACCTAGTTCGCCGGGGATTTCAATACCGAGGGGTTCTAGCAGGCCAAATTCACCTAGGCGTTTCATAAAATTCCCAGGGTCATTTCGATAGGAATTATATAATAACGGGGCAATGACATTAGAGGATTTCTCGAAGGCTTCTTGTACTGTAAGCATTCCGTAACCTCTTCCTTGGTTGGCATCCTTGTACACTTTGTTGTATATCTTGTAACTACCTTTCGAATTGAGCTTATCGTTAAGGGTGAATTTTTTATCCTCCAGACCCGCCATTAAGGAAGCCAGTTTAAACGTTGAGCCAGGAACTTCTCGGCCTGCAATGGCATAATTGAACGATTCAGAGAAGGAACTATCCTTATTCATGCTTAGGTTGACCATGGCTTTTACAAATCCGGTATTGACTTCCATAAGAATCACCGCACCGCTCTCCGCATGGGAAAGTTTTAATTGGCGCTCCAATTCGGAATGGGCTACCTCTTGAATATCTTTATCAAAAGAAGTAACTACATCAGCTCCTTCTACGGGCTCGACGGTATACCTACCGGTTTTTTTCCATCCCGTACTCGTCCATTGTTCAATTTCTTTTCCTGGGGCTCCTACTAATTCATTTGCATAAGCCCCCTCAATCCCCACTTTTAAATGCTCAACTCGGTTGTAATACCCTAAGGTTCGTTTTAGCAAATCCCCATTGGTAAACTTTCGCACAATAATCTCTTCGTTATCAATCAACCCTCCTTTCATTTTTCCCAAATTGAAGATGGGTAGCTTTTTGATTTTCTCTCGCTGCTCGTTGGTCACTTTCTTGTGAATCAAGTAATACCGGTCGTTGTTACTCCTTGCCGTTCTGATTTCATTCTCAAAAGTCCTGGCATCTTTTTCTGGGAACAAAGCTGAAAGTCCTTCCGCAAGACCAACGATGTTTTGGTCAAACAAATCTTTCTTACATACCGTGGGATCCATATGGATGTCATAGTACGATACCGAGGTTACCAATGGATTTAGGTTTACATCTAAGATTTCACCCATTCGAGGATATCGATCAACGGAACGAATCGGGATGCTCACTTCTTTTACGTCTAATTGAAGCTTTAGGGTTTTGTACAGGCCAAGGCACATCACGAGAATGAAGCCCACGTAGAGCAGGTACGCTCTAAACACCATTGGACCTTTATCGCTCTTCATTTAATGATTTAATTTCATCGGACTTAATCACCTTAATAGCATTTTCGGCTTCTTTTAATTGCAGGGGAACTAAAAGCTCAGTCATTTTACTTCGCTTGGTTTTCTCTTCTAGCATGGTTTTAACTTCAATGTAATTGGCAGTGTTCTGATTAATCACCTTCCTGTGCTCCTGTATGTCTTTCAGTAACGATTTCCCATAATACCCCTTGGCAACCAGAATGAAGAGAAGGAAAAAGAAGAAGAGGATGTACCCGAGGTTGTTAAGCACAAAATCCTTAGTTAAAAATTCGCCGTTTAAAATTTGTGACCACGCCGAAACCTTTTTCGCGCTGGATGTTGATTTTTTTGGCGTTTCAACTGCCCCATCTTCTATGAATTGGTTTCCGCTCATTGTTTTTCTGCTATTCTAAGTTTGGCACTTCTAGCCCTAGCATTTTCGCTAATTTCCTTTTCTGAAGGAACTATGGGATGTCGGTTTACTTCCACAAAAGGCTTGATAACATTTCCATAAAAATCTTTGGTTATTTCACCTGAAAAACTCCCTTTTTTGAAATAACTTTTAACCAAACGATCCTCAATGGAGTGGTAGGAAATCACAGCAATTCGCCCTCCCGGCCGGAGCACCTCAGAGGCCTCCAAGAGAAACTGTTTTAACGCATCGATTTCATCGTTTACCTCAATGCGTAAGGCCTGAAAAACCTGGGCTTGATACTTATGGGCTTTAATTTTCGGACCAACTGCCAAACAAAGAGAGGCTAGCTCATCGGTATATTCGAAAAGTTTAGCCCCTCGAAGGCTTAAAATTCGCTGAACCAGTTTGTATACATTGGCGATATCACAGTAGGAATTAAAAACACGAAGCAAGGCTTCTTCCGAATACTCATTGAGTACTGTCGACGCCGTCAACGTTGCCTGACGATTCATTCGCATATCCAGCTTGGCGTTCGTTCTAAAACTAAAACCTCGTTCAGGAACATCAAATTGATGGGAAGAAACGCCAATATCGGCTAGAATAGCATCTACGTGCTTAACTCCAACGGCGTGCAAGTGATTCTTTAAAAACTTAAAATTCCCCCGAATCATGAAAATGCCGGACGTCGAGCCCGTTGCTAGGTGCGCATCTTCGTCTTGGTCAAACGCATAGAGCTTTCCTTCGTCCCCAAGCAACGACCGCATGTACCGAGCATGCCCACCACCACCATAGGTGACATCGACCGCAACGGAACGGGAATGAAGGCCAAGCGAATCTACGCTTTCCCTCAACAAAACAGGAATATGATACTCAAAGTTAGCTGTCTCCATGTGCTTCACCCATTACTTCATTCGCTAATTGGGCAAAGTCGGCCATATTTCCTTCAATCATACTGAAGTACTTCTGTTTATCCCAGATTTCAATGCGATCGTTATAAGCGATCAGCATCACCTCCGAGACTAAGCCTACGCGTTCCATGTGAGCAACAGGAATCAAAAGCCTACCCGCGTTGTCCAAGGAAACTTGCTTAGCTCCCTGGTGAAACAACCGATAAAACATCCTGTTTTTAGGGTTAAAGAGGTTTATCTTGCCCAATTTCGCACTTATCTTTTCCCATTCAGGAAGCGGATATAACGTCAAGCAATCCTCAAAACCCTTGTTCAACATAAAATCGCGCTGGGATCCACTAGGGAGCTGCTTCCGTAAACCGGAAGGGAATAAGAACCGGCCTTTAACATCCAGCCTTACTTCAAACTCTCCTACTAAACCTGCCATAGCGTAAATAATGGGTAAAATTAAAGGAAATAATCCCACATTTTACCACTAAAATCTAAATTGTTAATAACTTAATGACCAAAATTACAACCTTAAAATCATTTAAAAAAATAAAGCTAAGTATTTATCTAATTTTTAAGGGGTTTAACAAAAGTGGTAATAAGTGGTAAATGTTAAAAACATACCTTTGTTTTATGAATTCAAAAATCAAAGGCATTTTATTATTGCTTTTTCTTGGCGCGGTGTGGGGTAGTTCTTTTCTTTTCATGAAGTTGGGGATGGAGCCAAGCGCAGGGCATCGGTCGTTGAGCCATGCCCAAGTAGCTGGTTTACGGATGCTTGTGGCCGCTGGTGTAATGTTGCCATTTGCCCTCAAACGAATCCATATTTTGTGGAGCAAGGATTTGCCCTTTCTCCTTACGGTAGGTCTTTGCGGGAATTTTATACCCTCCTATTTATTCACCTACGCCGGCACCGTGTTAAGCAGTGGTTTTTGTGGTATTTTAAACAGTTTCACCCCCATTTTTACCGTTTTAATTAGTGTGCTTGCGTTTAAAACGAGAATTCATTCCCTTCAAGTTTTGGGCATTCTTGTTGGATCGTATGGCATTTTTTTCCTCGTTCGCTCGGGGAAGGAATTGACCTTAGAAAACAGTCCCATGCACATCGGTGCGGTATTGCTTGCCACCTTGCTTTATGGCATAAGCGTCAATACTATTCGACATAAATTAAACCATGTTTCGCCCTTGGAGGTTACTTCGCTAGGACTGCTTTGCATTCTTCCGTTCACCTTAATTAGTTTTTTCGTTGAGGGCACCTATACTTCCCTACGAAACGATACCTACGGATTAGAGGCACTGGGATACGTATTTATTCTTGGGTTCATGAGCACTGCCGTTTCTAACATTTATTTCAACCGACTCATCAAAATGACGTCCGCCATTTTTGCCAGTTCGGTTACCTATCTAATTCCTGTATTTGCGGTATGGTTTGGGTTTTTATTAAATGAATCGGTAAGCCTAATGCAATTAACGGCCATGGCGGTACTGTTGCTAGGCGTCTTTTTAGTCAATTTCCATGAGACCCTGTTGCGTTTCTTTAGAAAGAAAAACATCGAATAGTTTTGATTTTGAAATGGTATTTGTATCTTTGCCCACCAAATTAAAAATCGAGTCGAATGTACGCAATTGTAGAGATAGCAGGGCAGCAGTTCAAAGTGCAAAAAGACCAAAAGGTTTTTGTTCATCGATTATCCGCTGAAGCAGGTTCAAAAGTAACTTTTGATAATGTGCTTTTACTGGATAAGGACGGACAAGTGACCCTTGGCGCCCCGGCTATAAAAGGTGCAAAAATCACTGCCGAAGTAATGGACCATGTCAAAGGCGACAAGGTAATCATTTTCAAAAAGAAACGTAGAAAAGGGTATGCTGTGAAAAACGGACATCGCCAACAGTTTACAACGATAAAAATTACAGGAATTAAAGCGTAATACGCCAATAAATATAGCATCATGGCACACAAAAAAGGAGTCGGTAGTTCGAAAAATGGTAGAGAATCCCACAGCAAGCGATTGGGGGTAAAAATTTTCGGTGGACAAGCCGCTATAGCTGGAAACATCATCGTTCGCCAGCGAGGCACGCAGCACCACCCAGGGGATAACGTGGGTATCGGAAAAGACCACACGTTATTTGCTTTAAGCGACGGGTTAGTTGAATTTCGAAAAAAGAAAGATAACCGTTCCTTCGTTTCCATAGTGCCCTTCGAAGGACAAGCATAAGCCTAAAGACATAATAATTTTGAATGCCCTTTCCTTGGAAGGGCATTTTTTATTTCCTTTGTTTCATGAATGCAAAACGATTTTTTCAATTCCTTGGAATGGGTCTGTTGTCAGCCATTCTCCTAATGGTATCGTTTCCATTTTCTGGAGGATTAACCTGGCTTGTATTCGTTGCTTGGATTCCTTTGCTTTGGATAGCCACGGACCTGAAAGAACGAAAAGGGGGTGCAGGATGGTTCTTCCTGCTTTCCTATTTCAGCATGCTACTTTTTAACGTTGGGACCACATGGTGGATTTGGAATTCCACGGCTACTGGGGCCTTGTTGGCTTTTGGCTGTAATTCCCTGCTGATGGCCCTTGCGCTGACCTTAGGGTTTGTTGGTTTCAAAAACAAGCCCCTACCGCAATTTTTAATTGGGATCATTTTATGTTGGATCTGTTTTGAATACCTTCACTTTCAGTGGGAAATTTCATGGCCTTGGTTGACGTTAGGAAACTTCTTTTCGATTCGCCCTACTTGGGTACAATGGTACGAATTAACGGGGGTATTAGGAGGAAGCGTTTGGATCCTTGCAACGAACGCATTGGTCTTTTATCATATTCATCAAAAGTCGATGCATACCCGCATTATAAAGCAAGTTGGACTGGGCATCCTAGTGCCATTCGCGCTTTCCCTTTTACTGTATTACGTTCCGAGCGAAGCGGTAGATGCGAACGATTCCGTTTCGGTGGTTATTCTACAGCCCAACATTGATCCCTATCATGAAAAATTCACGAGAGATCCTGCCGAACAACTACAAGAAATGGTGGATATGGTTGGGAAAAATCTTTCAAAGAACAGCTTGATTTTAGGACCTGAAACGGCGTTACAAGAATCTTTTACCGAAGATAATTTTGGGGCCACTGCGAGCTACGAAGCGTTGAAAAAAAACCTAATCGATTCGAACCATGCCGTATTAATCGGGGCCAGTACCTTTAAAATTTTTAAGAAGAAAAACTCGGTAGCCAGTCGTATGAATGAAAACGGAACCTTCGAGGAGAGCTACAACACCTCCGTGCTATTCACACCAGAAACCTTGGAATTTGCGCACAAATCCAAATTGGTTCCCGGCGTAGAAAAGATCCCTTTTGCTGGAATATTTCCTTTTTTAGATGCGATTGCCATTGAAAATGGAGGAACTTCTGGAACCTTAGGGGTTGAGAAAGAACCCAAAGTTTTTACCTGGAATCAAAGAAAAATAGCCCCCGTGGTCTGTTATGAATCCATTTATGGCGGCTTTGTGGCCACTCAATGCCGAAAAGGCGCTAATATTATTGGAATTATTACCAACGATGGGTGGTGGGGCAATACACCAGGACACCAACAGCATAATAGTTTTGCCGCATTGAGAGCGATTGAAAATCGACGATATCTCATTCGATCAGGAAACACAGGCATTAGCTCCGTTTGGTCTCCGAAAGGCGTTTGTTTGTCCCAAACCCAATACAATGAAAAAACCACGCTCAGGTCAACCGTATATGTTACCAAACGCAAAACCCTTTACACCCTTTGTGGTGATTATTTGGGATGGGTTAGTATCTTGTCCTTACTTGGATGGGTTATAGTGAACCGCGTTCGCGCTCGAAAGTAGGTGAATATATTGTTACCTTTGTGTGGTGTATAGTAATAACCGGCCAATTTCTAGGCGCCAAAACACAAAAAAAAAGGGGGGCCTTACGGCACACCCCTTCTCCATCAATCAACGCTGTATTAATATCCTGGATTCTGAATCAGGTTTGGATTTAAGATAAGATCAGATGTTGGAATCGGGTAAAGTTCCAAATGTGGATCGATTCCGATTCCGGCTACATCACCTCCTTTAAATGGCCACACATACGTGGAACCGGCAAACAAGCCAAAACGAATTAAATCCGTTCGTCTCGTTCCCTCCCACTGCATTTCACGTGCGCGCTCATCAATGATATCAGACAAAGTAACTACGGGCAAATTGTTCAGGTTATTTCCGTAGGCGCGCTCACGAATAGCATTCATGTATTGTAGTGCGGTTCCTTGATCCCCAAGGCGAAGACTAGATTCCGCCATCATTAGATAAACATCTCCTAAGCGAAACATTGGAAAATCGATGTCGGTATGAGGTGAATTCGCGCTATTGGAACCTAGCGCACCGCTGCTCGTGACATTTTTAAATTTAGGGTTGGCGTACCCTTGGGTAAAGGTACCCAGCGCTGTAATTTGCTTGATTTGACCCGCGGTGTAAAATAAGAACCGTCCATCGAGGGTGGTATCGGCAAACTTATTCACCAAGGCTTCTGTGGCTCTGAGACCAGCCCACTTACCATTTACTCCATAATCCGCCGCAACCATAGACCCCCCAAGGGAAGCACAAACCAAGAAGGTGGTTCCTCCCCAGGTTTGCGCATATAATCCATCGTAAACCACAGGGAAAATAATTTCTGGTGATGTGTTGTTGTCGGCCAAGAACAGGTCTTGGTAACGATCATCCAAAGAAAAAGGGCCGCCATCTATGACTTTCTGACAGTAATCCTTACAATCTGCCCAACGTGCGGTACCGGTATACACTTCCGCGTTCAAGTATATTTTAGCTAACAAGGCTTGCGCTGCTGCTTTTGAAGCATGACCATACACAACGGTTGAAGCTGGCGTTAAATTTGGCTCAATGGCTAGCAATTCACTTTCCACATAATTGAATAAATCAGTGCGTGTAATGCGTTCGGGTTGAAACGCACCCACTTGGTCATTTTCATCAACAAAAGGAACATTACCAAACAAGTCCATGGCGTGATAATAGCTCAAGGCACGAAGAAAACGGGCTTCATTGCGGTACGTCCGAATCATTTGTTTATCGTTGTCGCTAAACCCTCGTTCCTCTAACTTTGCATCGCTGGATTGACCAATGAATTCATTACACAGGGTAATTTGATAATAAATGCGATAATACATTCCTTTAACCCAAACGTTTTCTGCGTTAATATCGTTTTTCACCAATTCGGGGATACCAGGATCATTCCAACCGCATACCGCCTCATCTGTAGGTAATTCCTGAAGATTCCACAATACGCGAACATAGGCAGAAAATCCTTCATCGATCCCAGCAATATCTGCTTGCCCCGCAGGGCCCTGATTTCCAGTCATGGAAAGTCCTGCATATAGCTTGGCTAACACCTTTACATAATTGTTAGGGTCTTTGTAAACCGTCTCTGCATTTAAGCCATACTTCGGAGACTGATTTAACTGTTTATTACAAGAAGATACAAAAAGTAAAGTACCTACTATTACCGTAAAATAAAAAGACTTTTTCATAAGTATATAATTAAAAATCAAAGGTTAAATTAAGCGTATACATTCGAGGTCTCGGATAAAAATTGTTATCTACCCCACCGCCGACTTCAGGATCTTGACCAGAATATTGAGTAAACACAAATACATTCGAAACCGAAAAACCGGCATTCAAACCGACGGTGTTCTTAGTGAAACCGAGTTTGCCAAAATTATAGCCTACATTGATGTTGTCGATTCGAAGGAAATTCGCTTTTTCCAAATAGTGATCCGACAACAATTGATTCGTTGTAGTTTTTTGAACTTCATCCTCGTAGTACAATGAACTTATATTATTGAGGTATTTTTTTGTTCCTTCTACTCCTGTAAACGTTCCGCTGTTAGAGTGAATGTTATTGTAAATAGTAGCGCCCAATTCGCTTCGCATGGATACGCCTGCATACCACTTACCGCACTGGAAATTCAACGCTGTACCAAGAAAAACTTTTGGAGCCACCTGTCCTGCGTAATAACGATCCTTCACGTTAATAACCCCATCGTTGTTTTGATCCACAAAGGCATTGGTGTCTTTCCACTTATCAGCTGTCGTAATTTGACCATCACCATTCATGTCAATGCTTGCTTGCTGACCCGCTTCAATGACATCTCCGTTTTCATCGTATTGTTGTTCGTAGACAAAGTACGTGAACGTAGGATAGCTCACTTGATGAATTTGAACTTGGTTCCCAATGCCACCTGCAATGCCGCCCACTAAAATTCCGATAGATGAGGGGTCGCTGATTTGCGAAAGTTTTGTTACTTGGTTTTTATTATAGGTTGCATTCATCATCCAATCTAAACGCATGTCTTTTTTTGCAATTAAACCAAGGTTTAAACTCGCCTCAATTCCTTTGTTTTCCATTCCCCCTACGTTGGTAAGAATTTGGTTGGTAAAATTGGTCCCCGCAGGAACGGCAACCGTTGCTAATAAATCAGAGGTTACTTTTTTGTATACATCGAGGGAACCAGAAATACGATCCTTTAACAATCCGAAATCTAATCCGAGGTTGTAGCTTTCGGTCGTCTCCCATTTCAAGTTTGCATCAAATCCTGCGGGTCTGAACACCGTGTAGTACTGTCCTCCAAAGGCATATTGAGCAGTAGAAGCGCCTTCGAAATAATTTCCAATGTAGGCATAATCTCCGATTCCATCTTGTTGACCGGTAATTCCGAAACCAGCTCGTAGCTTTAGCATATTCAGCGCTTTGAAGTTGGAAAGGAAGTTTTCTTCACTTAGGATCCATGCTGCCGAGGCCGCTGGAAACCAACCCCAACGTTGCACTGGACTAAAACGCGAAGAACCATCTCGACGCATGGAAACGTTAACTACATACTTGTCGTGATAGGTATAAATCGCTCTTGCATAATAGGATAAAAGGGCGTTTTTAGTGTAAAAGGCATTCGCTGCCGCTAATTCGATAATAGAATCTTTAGCTTGATTGTATGTAGGGTTATTCGGACTTGATGTGTACCAGTCTTGGTAGGAATACCCTGCGGTGATGTCAAGCAACTGTCCTGCTAATTTATTTTCAGAGTTATAATTGGCATAGGCCTCGATTAAGCGATTCCCTTTGGTTTGACGATACTCGTTATATCTGCCTTGGGTAAAATAACCCGCCGCTGAGGTAGCCTCTGTTTGCGTGAATCCTATGCCTTCCGATTGATCGGTACCAATATTTACCACTGCTTTAAGTTGCGGTAAAAAGGGCAATGCATAACTTGCTTTCGCATTGGCAATTAAACGATTTACTACACTTTTATCTTCAGATTGCATAATCAATCCTAAAGGATTCCTTGCCGAAAGCGTGTTCGGTTTATTGTTATCAACCCATTCGAAATATCCACCATACAGGGCGTTGTTACCAGAATATACAGGCTGTGTTGGATCAAAGAAAGCAGCACCTAAAGCCCCGCGGTTTGCAAAAAACGACCTCGACTGAACTAGTTTTTGGTTGAGTTCAAGCTTTAATGCACCATCTAACAAGGTAGGTGTTACGCTAAGGTTTAGCGAGGTACGGTTCATGTTGTCGCGTTTCAATAACCCGTTTTCATTTCGATTTCCGACAGACAAACGGTATGGAAGCTTCTTAATACCACCCGTAATGGAAACGTTATTGTCCGTTACTACGGCGTTTCGAAACACTTCCCGTTGCCAATCGGTATTGGCAGTTCCCAAAAGAGCCTTTTGCGCGTTCGTTCCTTGACGGTTTACTAAGGCACGTAGTGAATCCGCCGAAAGAACATCTGCATATTTCGCAATTGTAGATACCGATGTTTTAGAGTCAAAAACTACCTTAACATCCTCTTGCGTGGCTGAACCTTTTTTTGTGGTTATGAGAATCACGCCATTCGCCCCTCTAGAACCGTATATTGCGGTTGCAGAGGCATCTTTCAAGACTACGAACGATGCAATGTCATTGGGATTAATGAGGGAAAGAGGGTTGGCAGCACCGGCAATTCCACCGTTGTCCAATGGAACGCCATCCACCACTATTAGGGGATCATTGCTAGCATTCAAAGAGGTCCCGCCCCGCAAGCGTAGGGTGCTTCCAGAACCTGGAGCCCCATCGTTGGAAGTCACTTTTAATCCGGCCACCTTACCCATAAGCAATTGTTCTGGGGTGGCGATGGAACCTTTCAAGAAGTTCTTTTCATTGATGATCGTGGCCGAACCGGTTAAATCTTTCGAACGGGTCGTTCCATAACCAATGACTACGATTTCACCTGTGGTCTTCTCGCTTAGACCGAAGGCAACATTGCCTTGAACGGTGGCCCCTCCCGTAATCGAAACCGACAAGGAGGTTGACTCAAAGCCTACTTTTTCAAAGGTTAGTTGGTACTGACCGTCTTTGAGGTTTGGAATTTCATAGAGACCAGATGCATTGGTCATACCCACCCCTGCGGTAGGGCCTGTCACCGAAACTTTAACGTTTTCTTCAGGGCTTCCCGATTTATTTGTTACTGTGCCTTTTATCTTTCCCGTTTGTCCAACAACCATGGAAACACAAAAAACCGTAAGTAGGGTAAAAAAGGATTGTATAATATTTTGTTTCATCACCATTGCTTAATTAGTAGATTAACATTTTTAAAGTGGTTCAAATATACTTTTTTTTTCAAAATGTCATAATGACACAAAGAAAATTACTTGAATTTGATTTTCAATCGATTATCCGTGGTTAACCCATACGGAAGGCGAAGGGTATTGGTACTTGGGTCGTACCTTTCTTGATAGGCAGAGCCGAACATTTTGGCATTTTTTCGGCCATGAACCTTCGGAAGATGCGCGACGTTATGAATGACCAAGGTTACTCCATGGTTGAACGGTTTGCAATACGGGCTAATTACGTCAACCGAAACTACTCCAAGATTCCCATGTTTTTTTTGGTATTCGAATTCATACAAGGAATAACATGCTCCATCGGCTGTAAAATTCTGAAAGGTAAGACCATCGTCTTCGAACCATTTTCCTGCAGATTTTTCGACGGAGGGGTCATAATAAAAATGAATTTCAACCTCATCGGCTCGATATTGCGCCGTGGATTGAAGGCCTTTTTTAGCCATCGGAATAAAAGCACCTGCCTTGACATAAACCGGGATCTGGTCCATAGTCAGGGTATCGATTGTTGGTGCGTTCCAAACCAATCGCATCCGTGTCCCCCAAAAACAGCGAGCTATAGAAACGCTTTGCTCTGGGACTACTCGTTCATCAGTAAATAAATTAAACCAAGGGTTTGCATCAGGAAAATCAATTTCAACTCGTTGCTTTCCTTTTTCAGTAATGGGTATAACGTAGATATCGGGTCCCCACATGTAGCAATCGGAGCGGTCGATGAATTCCTTCCGGTTGGGAAATTCCATACATACAGGACGCATTAAGGGTATTCCTGTTGTTGAGTTTTCGTAGGCTAGCGTATAATTATATGGTAGCAAACGGTATCTCCAATCGATGGCACTTTTCGCCAACGCTTTAATGGCTGGGGCTTTAAAAATCGCCTCGCTAGGAACTTCTTCTTGGGCGTGTGGTCTAAAAATGGGTTGAAATACGCCATATTGAAGCCAACGGATATACAATTCAGGATCGTCGTTTGCGCCAGCGAATCCACCCAGATCAGAATGGAGGTATCCAAGCCCTTGTAATCCCGCTTGCAAGGATAATTCTACTTGGGGTTTTAATCCGCCCCAGGTGCGATTAACATCCCCTGTCCATGGAATAATACCAAATTGCTGGGATCCAGAATAGCCTGATCGCATTAAAATGAAAGGGCGGGCCTGTGGAAAATCCTTACGGTATCCATCCCGAATCAAACGAGCCCAGTCGTGACCATAAATATTATGAACCGCATGAGCCGGTCCCGCCACATGGTATAAATCCTTGGGATGTACTTCAGGTTCACCTAAATCGCCCCAAATGCCTGCTACCCCATGATCAATTAGCCCTTTGTAAATACTCCAAAACCAAGATTTAGCCTCGGGTTTGTAGATATCTATAAGCCCTGTATTCCCAAAGTAGAAATCATAGGTGTAGGGTTTTTTTCCGGAAACATCAGTACACAACAGGTTATTTTTGCTGGCATATTCCCAATTTTTAGAGGTGGTAAGAACAAACGGTTCGGTGATAAGAAGAGTATTGATATTCTTTTCCTTAAAATCCTGAATCATTTCCTTAGGATTGGGAAAGCTATCTTTGTCAAATTCAAAATTCCCCAATGTTCCTTGAATGGTCTTACCAAACCAGTAGAGGTCAAAGACAATGTTATCCAGGGGAATGCTATCTGAACGAAAACGATCAACGACATTACGGGCTTCTTGCGCTGAATGATACCCGAATCGGCTCGCAAAATTCCCAAAGACCCACCTTGGTGGTAGCGGTTGCCTCCCGGTCAAAGCCGTGTAATTGGTGATTAGGTTTTTCCAACTGTTACCCGAAATAATTTGGTATGTTTTTCTGCCGCCTGAAGTTTCATAGGTCAAGGAGCTATCCTTTTTGGCGTCTAAATCTAAAAATCCAGTGTAGGAATTGTCAAAATGAATCATATACCCTTGGTCGGAAATAACGATGGGCATGGAGTAATTCATTTGCTCCGAATGGGTTTCGTACCCATAATGAGCTTGGTTATACAAAGGCAATCGATAACCCCTTCGGTCCATTCCCAAAACACGGTTTCCTGTCCCTAGTAGTTTTTCTTCCTTCCTTAGGTTGAATTGAATTTTCTCAACCGTAGAATCGACATCATACCCCCAACGTTCCGAAATCAGAAAACGTCCTTGATTAAGATAGGAGATCTTGAAGGGTTGGGTTTGAATTACGATACAGGGATTCATCTTTTTATCTCGATCCCGTTTGTGGTAAATATGAATAAAAGGAGGAACAATCGCATTGGAGGATGCCGCCCACGTAAAAGGATCTTTTTCTGGTATCTGAACCACGGCATGGGAGGTAGCGATGTGCTTTTGCCCGTTGGGGATAAAGGTTGTTTCTAAGGCATTTGGACCGTAGGAGCGAAAGATATAAACCCCGTCGCTAACCGTTACTTTAATGCCCTCTGGAAGGGCTTCAATGGATTTAAACGTCCGCTTTGGGTTTTGGGCCCACGCGAAGGTGCCGCAAAGTAAAAATAAAAATACAAGTAGTTTCATTGTACCTCAATAATTAAGGCTGTCTTTGCTCCCACCTCCATGGAGGGCACGTTCAAGTAAACGGGATTTCCTGAAAGCACTTCTTTCCCAGACCCTGCATTTCCTAATACCTCACGAAAACGATCCAATTTTAACGTCGTGGGCGCTACGTTGTTGTTAATGACCACCATCACTTTCTGCCCTTCTAAAACCCTAAAATAAACGTAGCAATTTTCTTGAGGAACGAATTGAATCAATTGCCCCTTGTGTATAACTTCCTTGGTTTTGCGCCAATTCAGTACCTTCTTCGTAAACTGAAAATATGCTTCTTGGTCCGAAGATCGCCCTTTTTGATATTTTTTCAACGGATTATCCTCGCTGTAAAATGCCGTTTGAGCATCCGTTTCCCAGCCGCCAGGAAAATCCCTTCGTATATCGGCATCACCCGCATCCTTCGATCCTTTCATTCCGATTTCGGAACCGTAATATAGTTGAGGGATTCCTCGCGTGGTTGCTAATAAGGTCAATGCCAGCTTGTAATCCTGCAAGGTGGGACAATATTCATTAAAGCGCTTGGTATCATGGTTTTCCATAAAAACCAGTAGGTTGTTAGGGTTCGCATATAAAAAGTCGTTAACAAAATTCTCATAAATACGAACCATGCCTTGATCCCACCCTTGGTTTCGCTCGTTGAACGCTAACTGGATGGCGTCGTGAAGCGTAAAATCCATTACTGAGGGCAAATGGCTGTTATAATGATCCAGGGCCCCAATGGGACTGTCTTCTTGCCAATAAGAAATTTGAGCTTGATCGTGCATCCAAATTTCACCCACCAAATTGAGGTTCGGATATTCCGCTCGAATGGCTTTTGTCCATTGGGCAATCGCATGCTTATCGTTGTAGGAATAGGTGTCAACTCGAAGTCCATCTAATTCAGCGTACTCAATCCACCAAAGTGTATTTTGGATCAAGTAGGTTAAAACCAGCGGATTCGATTGATTAATATCGGGCATACTGTTATCGAACCAACCTTCCTCCGATGCCCGTTTATCGATTTCAGTTGCATAGGGATCCATTTGGGTGCTCGTGCGATAGCTGGAGCGTGTAAAGGCAGGAAATTGATGAATCCAATCTGGGCAGGGTAAATCTTGCATCATCCAGTGTTTACTAGACCAATGGTTCGGCACCTCATCCTTAATAACTTTTAATCCCTTTCGATGGGCTTCACGCACCAGTTCTTTGAACCATGAATTGGTACCATATCGAGGATCGACCCTGTACAAATCGGACTGTGCATATCCGTGGTAGGAATAGGTAGGTTCATTGTCCTCCAACAAGGGCGTGGTCCAAATCGTTGTGACACCTAATTCTTTAATATAGTCTAAATGTTCCTTAATCCCAGCGATATCGCCCCCATGACGCCCCCCGGGGAGGGAACGATTTCCTGGCTCTGTCATTCCAGGATAAGTGTCTTGACCTTGAACCACGTTAGCAAAACGGTCTGGCATTAACAGGTAGATCACATCCTTCGTTGAAAATCCTTGACGAACTGCTGATTGGTAAATGCGTTCCTCCAATTTAAACTCAAAGCGCGCAACTTCCTTATTCGAGGTATTGGTTAAAGTAATCGGATAGGTACCGGCATTTCTATCTTGTGTTTCAACAGTAACAAAAAGATAGTTCGGATTCTCCGTTTTGATGACTCCTAAGACGTTCAATCCTTGAACCTTCACCGTGTATTTAGCAATCTGAGGACCGTGAAGTAAGACCTGCACCTGATGGTGTTTCATTCCAACCCACCAATTGGCTGGTTCCACATGGTCCAAGACAACCGCTTGTGCCGACAATAGATAAGCAAAGAGGAAGGAACTTAGCGATAAAAGGGTTTTCATGGAATAACGATTCGTTTTCTGGTTTGTCCGGTAGTTGAAATTTCAATAAACACCTGATTTTTTGGGACTTCATCCAGCACTCTTCCCATTAAATCTACTCGAAGAGTCCATTCTATGCTAGGGGCATCAGCTGCACCAACACCGAGGTTACAGGGATTGATTAGGCCGTTATAGCTCACCTGACTAATCGCAGAGCTGTTGCGACTCATGGTGTATCCCAGTAAAGATCTCGGAATATGCTCCCCCCAAGCAGTATTTATCGCAGAAAGAAAATCCTGA
>JBJTWF010000136.1:0-6244 GCA_046081565.1 Flavobacteriales bacterium
GTGAAATACGGCCTCGGTGTGGTGGGCGTAAGCCTAAGGTACCGCTTGACCAAATGGGGTGTTTGGAAAGACAAAATTTATCAATAATTACCAATATGTCAGACGATAAGAAAATTATTTTTTCAATGGTCGGGGTTTCCAAAGTCACCCCACAAGGAAAACAAATTATTAAAAACATTTATTTGAGCTTTTTTTACGGAGCTAAAATTGGAATTATTGGATTGAACGGTTCTGGTAAATCTACCGTAATGAAAATCATTGCGGGGCTCGATCAATCCTTCCAAGGGGATGTCGTTTTTTCGCCCGGATACAGCGTAGGATACCTGCCGCAGGAACCCGAATTAGATCCGAGTAAAACCGTAAAAGAAATTGTTTTGGAAGGAGCGCAGGAAACCGTAGATGTACTAAAAGAGTACGAGGACATCAACAATGCTTTTATGGATGAAGAGGTGATGAATGATCCCGATAAAATGGACAAACTTATCGCTCGACAATTGGAGGTTCAAGATAAAATCGATGCCTTGGATGCCTGGGAATTGGACAACAAAATTGAAAGAGCCATGGATGCGCTTCGCTGTCCTCCAGACGATCAATCCATTGAATCACTATCGGGAGGAGAGAAGAGGAGGGTGGCCCTTTGCCGCCTTTTATTGCAAAATCCTGACGTTTTGCTTTTGGATGAGCCCACAAACCACTTAGATGCCGAATCGATTGATTGGTTGGAACAGCATCTTCAGCAGTATAAAGGAACCGTAATTGCCGTGACCCATGACCGTTACTTCTTGGATAATGTAGCGGGCTGGATTTTGGAATTGGATCGTGGAGAGGGCATTCCTTGGAAGGGAAACTACTCTTCTTGGTTGGAACAAAAAGGAAAACGCTTAAAAGAGGAGGAAAAGACCGAGTCGAAACGCCAGCGAATGCTCGCCCAAGAATTGGAGTGGGTACGGATGAACCCAAAGGCCAGGCAAGCAAAGTCTAAGGCTAGGTTACAGAATTATGAAAAAATGTTGGCCGAAGATGGTCGCGAAAAGGAGGCCACCCTGGAGATTCCTATTCCCAATGGTCCTCGCCTTGGTACAAATGTGATCGATGCGAAAAGCGTTGCGAAAAGTTTCGGTGAAAAAATCCTATACGATGACTTGAATTTTTCCTTACCTCCAGCAGGCATTGTGGGTATTATTGGACCCAACGGGGCAGGTAAAACGACGATCTTTAAAATGATTATGGAAGAACTTAAGCCCGATGGGGGGGCTTTCCAGGTCGGGGAAACGGTAAAATTAGGATATGTGGATCAAAACCATAAATCGCTAGACCCGAACAAATCCGTCTATGAAGTGGTATCCAATGGACTTGAGTATATTGAGATTGGTAATCAGAAAATAAATTCAAGGGCCTATTTATCGAAATTTAACTTTAACGGCTCCGATCAAAATAAAAAAGTGGGGGTCCTTTCCGGAGGGGAACGAAACCGCCTTCACCTCGCCATGACGTTAATGATTGAAGCCAATGTATTACTGCTAGACGAACCCACGAACGACATCGACGTGAATACCCTTCGGGCCTTGGAAGAAGGCATTGAACGCTTCGCAGGGTGTGCTGTCGTTATTTCGCACGATCGTTGGTTCTTAGATCGAATTTGCACCCATATCCTAGCTTTTGAAGGAGATTCTAAAGTGTATTGGTTCGAAGGTTCCTATTCCGATTACGAAGAAAACCGTAAAAAACGCCTAGGCGATGCGGGCCCTAAACGCATAAAATACCGGAAAATCGTTTAATTTTTGCATTTCGATTTCGGTAGAAATTCGAAGGAGCAATTGGGATAACGCTCCTTGATTTGACGTACGATATCCGCGTCGTTGGTCCCGGTAATCGAAGTAACATACGTTGTTTGCTTGCAAGAAATTTTTACGCATTTGGTAAGGGTCGCTTTATCGTCTTGAAGTTCTTGTGGAACTAGGAAAAAAAACAACCAAAAGGTAAGAGCCGTAACACTGAGTAGGGTTTTCATAGGTATTTTTTATCGAAGATACTTCTTTTATGCCAATTCCTTACGCTTCCGCAAAAGCCGTTTTATCGAAAGGGGTATTCGAGCATAGGTGGTCCATAACCAGGTCCTTCCAACATAAGCCAAAACACCATACCATCGCCAAGCGATAAAGTCGAACGCGTTTGGGGTTATCGAAGGCTCCTGAATGGCATATCCCAGGGCTTTGCGCACCGATTCCGTCTTTTTTAGGATCATGGCTTCCTGATGGTGTGATAAGGATACCTCCTTTCCTTGAATGGGTTGCTGGAGAATGCCTCGATGAAAGTCTTTTAATTCCTCGATATAGGGCTGGCTTAACCCTTCTTGCCGTTGGGAAATCAAGGCGTTGAACCCTTGGGTATACTCCAATTGTTGATCCGCGTATGCCACCTCAAAATAGGCATTAATGGAGGCTAAAACAGTCTCAGGTTGTGCTATTAAATCCTCAAAAGACACCAACATGCTATGGGGAAACGTAAGACACCGTTCATAGGTGTTTTTCCATAGATGAGCCAAATAATAAGGATGATGTAAAAAGTCGATGCGTCTTCGTTTTTTTGCCTTTACGTTGGGTAAAACGTCACGGGTTAGGATTAGTATTTTTGCGTTTGGAAAGCGCTGTTTAACAAAGGAGGCTTGATATACATATTTCATCTGTTTGTCAATGAGTACCCGAACCGTATCCTTTGGTTTAACTTGGCTGTCGTAAAAGTTTATATAACAGAGTTTTATTAGCCGATCGTAAGAGAGCTCTGTTGCCAAATGATGCATGGAATCGTATAGCGTTTTTTCCCCATCATAGTAGAGCCTGAATTGCTTTTCAAACATGGAGCAAAAGGCCTTGGTGAAGGCGCTTATTTCTTTCGTTGTCCAAGTGGTTTTTGCCTGATACTTTGCCTGAAAATATAAAGCAAAGGGTTCCTCCGAAGCCACCAAAAGTGCCGGGTGCATATTCAACATGGCGGTCAACAGGGAGGACCCTGTTCGTTCCGTGCAGAAAATAAAATGCACAGGCATCGCATCAAGTTGCTTGGCTTCCCACATGTCGTTTTCTTTTGGTATCGATACGCTTTACCCACCATGCAAAGTAAGCCACTTTAAAACCGATGGGAAGGCTATTAAAAAAGGCGTCTTTTCCATGGGTTATCCCTAGCTTAATTCGGAAAAACATAGCGTTGAATTGAATGATAACCCTTCGAGCGCTGGGTACCTTGGCCCTGGTATGATATCCGTATCTGACTCCCGCTTTTCCGGATAGAACCTCGCAAATTTCAACCTCCTTTCGGGTCAATCCCTGTTGCCACTGATCTATGGCGCCCGCATGGATGGGTTGGGCTAAATCACCAAACCGTTTTTTCATGCGATTCGCAGTGCTATAGTGGGCATCGATTTCTTCCGTATAGGTTTTCTGGTATGGTCGCAACGCTTGTTGAAAGTCCTGCAGTGGGCTTAGACCCAAGAAGCGTGTAATGGTTAGTAACGTTTCTTCTGGTAGCCTTACTAACGTTTCGTAGGTAACGATTAAAATGATTTCTGGATGGCGTTGCGCAAACCGGCTAAGCGTAGCTTCAAAAGCGTTCCATCGAAGCGCGTTTTCATAGACGTTGTCGGATTTTAGGTGAACACTTTTCTTTCTGGAATGCACATTTGCGCGATAATCACGAACCATCCATACGAATTTTGAACCTCGATTCAAGGCATGGAGTTCGGTTGCGTATAAAGAATGAATGGGGTTCTTATTGATAAAACAGCTTACCTCTTTTTCCGGGGCATTTTCGTCTATGAAAGCCCTGTATGTACCTTCAATTAAGGCATTGAAATGGGTGTATGTTGATTGAAGTGAAAGAAATTTTTCTTCATCAAAACGAAATCCTGGGTGGGGTTGAAGGACTTCAAACGCACGATGAAAGCGAATGAGTTTCCTCAAGTCCTTCGCCGTAAATTCCGTTTTGTCCTTCCATGCGTAATAGAAAAAAGGAATGAAATAATTTTCTGGTCCCGCCCAAACCGCTTGGTGTACGTTTAAAATGCTTTGCAATAAGGTGGTCCCGGACCGTCCAATGCCTACAATATGATGGTGAATGAACGGCTTCACTTGGGTTGGTTTGGACGTACTAGTTTTTTTAATCCATCGAGCTCCGAGCGCGTTAGATAAGGTTTACCCTCCTTGAGTGCAATATAAATCGTTTCGTTTAACGCTTTCTCAACGACAGGAAACAATAAAAATCGATATCGATCCATCATATTGAATGAGGGGGATTTTCCGCTATACATCCCTTCTAAACTTGCTTTAACATGCGCTGAAAAACCAGGTGTTGTTTTCGTTAATAAAGGATTCAACCCCTCTGTTTCGTTGGCTTTGCGAATCAAGTTTGCAATTACGTCTGGTGTTAACCCATTACCCATCATGGTTATTCCTTCGTTTTCATAGCGGGTTAAAAGTTCAAAGGGGGGGATGAAAACTTGATTTTTGTAGCTTGCCATGGTGTCCGCAAACCGTGTTTTTTCGCTTTTAAAATGCAACCAATCGCTGTAGGTCTTTTGAAGCAAGGTAAGGCGCAAGTGGTGGGGCGACGGATTTTTAGGATTGATTTTTATCGCATGGTTGAAGCAATCCAACGCTTTTCGATTCTCACCGAAGTAACTGAAGTAAAGCATCCCCAGGTTGCTTTCTATTTTGGCATATCTTGGATAAATGGATAAGGCTTTCTCGTAGGCCTCCCGCTCTTCGATAATCAGTGCGTTAAGGGTTGAACTTGGTTTTCCCGTTTGTTCGTATTCCTCATTTACCGATGCGTGGCATTCTTGTCCCAGTAAAGCATGTGCTTTCGCGGATTCAAAACCCATCGCGTCGGCACGAAACAGGGTAATGCGGTCTTTCCATTCAGGGTTTCTGTTTACCACCATGGTGCTGTAATACCCTCCTAAGAGGATCATACAGGCATAAAAAGCATAGGGTTTACTCTGCGTGTTGAATCTTTTGGCCAGGAAATGATAGAGCAGTAAGGTGATGGATATTATTAAACCCAAACTGGCGGTAAAGGCCAATCGTTCGCCAACCACACCAACCATGGGAAAAAGGAGGTTACAGGCACCACCGATGGCTACGAGAAAAAACAACATGCCAGCGCTTGCCTCCCGATGTTGGGAACGGAAAAAGCCATAGGTAATGAACCCCAGAAACAAAAGGATCATTAAAAAACTAAGAATAAAGGCAAGGGAACCATAGGACGATAGGGTAAATCCCCCTAATCCATAATAGCTGTGTAACTCAACGGGAAATAAGGTTTGTTTGGCATAAAATCCTAGGCTTTGAAAAAAAGCGGGAATCCGTTCTATCCATGACGTGTTTATCAATGGATTCTCAACGGCTTCTACGCTTCGTTGTATTGGCTCTTGGAGGAATCCTTTGCGCACCATAACAAAACCGATTCTTGCGAGCACTAACCCTCCTGTTACCAAGGCCATGAATTTAACGGAAGGTCGGTAACACCAGTATAACAGGATCGGAATTAATACCACCATGGGCATAGCGGTTTTCTTACTCAGCAGGGCTAGGAGGAAAAACAGGACTACCCAAAGGATAAATAGGGTTTTCTGGGTCTGTAGGTATCGAATGCTGTAATTCAAGGAAAATAAGGAAAATAAAAGACTTAAGATTTCATCCCTATTTTTTAGGCTGTTGACTACTTCAGTATGAATGGGAAGGGCAAGAAATAGCAAGGTAATCAACAGAACGACGGAGGAAGGATAAGGCTCAAGAAGCAGGGTTAACGTTTTGTGCAATACAATCCCAAGAAGGACATACAGGAGCAGTTGTATGCCGTGACTAAAAAGCACTTGATTTTCAATTCCGCGAAAAAGCGATTTCTCGATGGCAAAACTAACGATAGGGATGGGCCTATATTCATAGGTTTGTTCGCTATTTACCGCATAATGCGTTTTGAAAATTGCGGGTATTCCCGAAATTCCTTTTTCTACTAGGGGGTGCTCATGTCGATCGGTGGTCGTAACCAATTCATCGTCTAAGGCATATCCATTCGTTATGGAATTGCCATATAGTAAAAAGACAAATCCAAAGATAAGAAACCAAACCGGCAAATGAAAAGGCCTATTGGACGGGGAAATAGAAACGTTGGGTAGTGGCATACCAATGCGAAGGAACAAAAAAAATCCCGGTTTCCCGGGACGACCTTACTGTTTAATTTCAGAATC
>JBJTWF010000137.1:0-2866 GCA_046081565.1 Flavobacteriales bacterium
GCGGAGAGTCTAGGCATTGACTTAGATGAATTTGAAATGGTGCTTGAATCTCGTATATACGAGAAAGAACAAAGCATGAAACAATCCGCTCCTACCGAGCAGGAAGCCCCTGCCCCACCTCCACCACCCCCTGTTGCTGCACCAACGTCACCGGCTCCAGGTCCAGCGCAAGAGGCTGCGCCGAAAACGAATAAATTCGGAGATTTGAAAAAATGTCCTTCGTGTGGATCACAAGTTGGTGCGATGGACGCTATATGCAGGGGTTGCGGTCAAGAGTTCATGAATGTAGATTCGGTAGGTTCTGTCCAACGACTCCATGCCGAATTAACCCGCGCAGAGGAGGAAGAACGAAACAGGCCTAAGGAACAGGCTTCAGGCATTCGCTCCCTCACCAGCCTTATTCAAGGGGATAATGACCCCATGGAAGCCATGAATTTGCAACGTCGAATTTTTCAACGTAAAGCCTCTGTGTTATCAACCTTTCCCGTGCCGAACTCGAAAGCAGACATCATTGAATTTATGTCGATGGCTGTAGCGGAAGGAAGTAAAAAAATTGGTCTTTTCTCTACGGCACGAGCCACAGGAGAGGGAGATTACATCAAGGCATGGAGAACCAAAGCGGAACAAGTGGTGATGAAAGCAAGGTTTAGCCTTCGAGAAGACAAAGCCTTATTGGAGGAATTAAATTATTATGCTAAACAATTAGATATTAAATAACTATGGGACTTTTTGGTAATAAAAGTGAAGGTGGATTTATGGATGTAATTCGGTGTGATGAACCCGAATATTTGGTTTGGAAATGGCGTCCCTCCGGTGAGGCAAACTCAACAAAAAAAGAAAATGCCATCCGATACGGAAGCAGTTTACGCGTAAAAGAAGGGGAACTCGCCGTCTTTGTTTATAACCAAAACAATGGACCTAACCAAGATTTTATCCTTGGACCGTTCGACCAAACCATCAAAACGGCAAATTTCCCCATTCTAACGAGCATTGTGGGAAGTGCCTTTGGTGGAGCCTCACCCTTTCAGGCGGAAATCTATTTCATCAATCTTGCCGGAAACGTTCCCATAAAGTTTGGCGTTCCCTATTTCAATATTACTGACCGTAGGCTCCCTGATTTCCCGGTTCCAATGAGCGTTAGAGGACAATTGATATTTAATATCACCGACTACGAACGGTTCATAAAAAATACCCGGTTAATCGAATTTAACTTAGATAGCTTTAAGGAGTTAATTCGGTCGGCAATGCAAAGCAGCATCAAATCGACGCTTTTACAAATTAATCGCAACAACCCGTTGAACTTGGTGCAAATTGAGGAAAACCTTGACTTTATCAATGAAACATTAAAAGCCAAAATGCTGGAAATGTTCAACGAGGATTTCAGTGTAAATTTGAAACGCTTTGATATTGATACGCTAGACATCGATCAAGAAAGCGAAGGATACGCTCGATTGTTAACGGTAACGAGGGATCAACAGCAAAAAACCCTCGAAGCACAAACTAATGTCAACATGCAAAACCTCCAGGACATGCAGCAAATTAATGCCATGAACATGGAAGAGACCTTACGCATTCAGCGTGAAGAAGCACAACGTGCACAAAAACTTCAAACGGAAACGAATTTTATGGGTACGCACCAACTGAACCAGCAAACCGAAGTCTTAAAATCGGCGGCCAATAGCCTCGGCGACATGGGTGCAGAAGGAGGAAATGGAGGCTTAAATCCTGCAGGAATGATGACCGGTATGATGATGGGAGGCGCAATGGGAGGACAGATGGCAAATATGATGAACCAAATGGGCAATCAAGTGCAAAACGCCCAAAACATGCCACCACCTCCGCCGCAAATAGCCTATAATATTTCCATAAACGGTCAAAACAGCGGTCCTTTCAATTTAGGTCAACTTCAACAAATGGTTCAGTCCGGGCAAATAAATCAAAACACGTATGTTTGGAAACAAGGAATGGCGGGTTGGGAATTAGCCGGTAATGTAACGGAATTATCGATACTTTTTGCTCCAACACCACCCCCACCACCCCAACCACCAGTACCTTAATTAACTATTTATTACAATGAACGACGATAGTTTTTATTCCTTAGATCGATTGGTTGAATTTGGCATGGGTATGTCCATAGCCCAACAAATGGTTCAAACCATGAATACGGCGTTTGCCAACATGCCACAGGCTGGGGCGTTGAATGTAAGCCCTGTCCAAACACCTCCTCCCGTATATTTCGTGATGTTGGATGACAAACAAGTGGGGCCTTTACATGAAAGCGAAATTCTTCATTTGATCAACGAAAAACGAATCACCAAAGACACGTACCTTTGGCATCCTGGATTGAGCCAATGGGCCATGGCCATGGATTTACCTCATATTTTAAAACTCGTTGCCCTTAACCCTCCCCCTTTTGATCCGCAAATAACGAACGTATGAAATTATCAACGATTCCAAGCCTTGTTGCCCTAGGCGTCGCTGCCTTATGTGGCTATGCATTATATACTTTTTCTCCACAAACCGAGGTTAAAATTGCCCTTTCTGTCATTGCAGGTGTAGTGTTATTCGTTTCCCTTCTGTTTACCGTTGGAATTCAAACACCGTACGACCGTACGACCATGAACCTCCGTTTTTTGTCGAGTGTTTTTTTTGCGGGTCTATTGGTCTTAAATACCACCTTTGCCTTTATTCTTAAAGGTTTGGCAGCATCCATCATAGTTAACGGTATCGTTCTGTTGCTGTTTCTTCTCATTGCCAACAGCATCATAAAAGCCAAGCAGTAAGTTAGGGGCAATGCCAAAAAGACAGACATATGAGATTTAGAAAAAGAGTAAAAGTTTTTCCTGGGTTCTATTTGAACTTTTCA
>JBJTWF010000138.1:0-9228 GCA_046081565.1 Flavobacteriales bacterium
CGTAAAGGGATTGATTGGATTTCATGATTTATTGATAATTTCTGATTTGCTTTTCCTATCTTTGTTCATCTTTTTAACGATTTTACATGCGTAAAAACATTCTTCTGTGGTTATCCCTGTCCTTAACGGCGATAGCCTTTAGCCAAACTCCCATCGCTAGTTTTAGTTCTGTACCTGCTGCTGTAGGAGGAACCATTACCCTTTGCCAAGGAAATACGATAACGTTTGCGAATACTTCCACCCAGACGGTAGTTGGAACGACCTATAACTGGAACTTTGGTTTAGGGGCTACACCGGCTACAGCAACAGGATTAGGACCCCATACGGTTACCTACAATACGGTTACAACGCCAACGACTACGGTTACGCTTACGGTCAATAATAACAATGGAACGCCTGCTCAGAATTTCTCTCGCTTGATTGATGTCAATGCACTTCCAAACGCCGCATTAACATTGGTGTCCTCAGGGGGTGGATACGGTACTACGCTTCAAGCAGGGCAGACGATTTTTAGAAATTGTGGTTCCATTGACTCAGCGCTTTTTACCTTTAATGCTGCAGTAAATAACACGGTTAGCCAAACCTTCACCTGGGGAGATGGATCCGTTTCGACCAACGCCAACATGGTGGGGACTCAAATTTCACATGATTATCCCCTCGGTCAATTTACCCTTACTCATACCGTTACGCAAAACGGTTGTACAAGCACGATGAACTATGTTGTTTTTAATGGAAGTTCACCGTTGGTTACGGTCGCGGGTATTGGAACCAATACTTGTTTACCGTCACCTTATTCGATCGATATAATTGCCAACGACGTTCCAATTACATACAGCGTTTCTTTTTCGGATGGCACACCCATTCAGACGTTTACAACACCCAATGACACGACAATCAACCACGTATTTAATACCTCCTCTTGTGGCGTTGACTATGTTTTTGCTCCAGGACTTCCCCCGATTCAAAATGCCTTTTCTGCGACAGTCGTTGCGCAAAACTTCTGTTCTGTTTTACCTACCGTGGTTACCGTTGGACCAATTACCATTTCGACGGGTACCACCGCAGATTTTAGTTATACCCCTCAATCACCCATTTGTGTTTTGGATCCCGTTACCTTTACTAACGAGTCAGACGGAGGCGAGACGGTTAATCAAAACGGTTGTGATACCACCTACGGTTTCTTTTGGTCGATTACGCCGAATACCTTTACCATAAATTCTGGAAGCTTAGGATCGTCAAATGGATTTATTGGTGCCTCGTATGACTACACCCAATGGACCAATGGAACGGACGATGTTGAAGTTTTATTTAGTCAACCGGGTACCTATTACATTACCATGCATACCGGGAATTTCTGCGGTGCCGATTCCATTACAGATTCCATCGTCATTAAACCCGAGGCTCATCTGACGTTTTCAATGGTTGAGCAATACATTTGTAGTGGTGATTCTTCGGCGCTTTTTTCTATGGTGGCAGATCAGCCTAATTATGTAATCAATTGGAATATCACGGATACGACAAACATTAGCAACCTTACCGTTTTATCTGGAAGCGGCGTTACTCCACTAACCTTCAATGCGCTATTACCGCAAAACAATACCAACGAACAAGGAACCATTATTATAGAGGCTACCGTTGAATGTTCCTCTGATTCTGCCGATGTTCATACCATTTATGTCAATCCACAAGCCAATGCAAACGTTGATCCGCTGTTTTATCAGCTTTGTAATGGTGAAACCACGGATATTGATATCACGAGTAATTTAGACAATGTCAATTTTTCATGGACCGCTGTTTTCCCGGGAACGATTACGGGAGCGTCAAACGGCAACGGTACCAACATTGCACAAACCTTGAATAATTCCGGTACTACAATCGATACGGTTCAGTATCTTGTGGTTGTTCAAAACGCGGCATGTCCGGGAGATACGGCTATTGTTTCCGTTGCTGTGCAACCGCAACTAAGCATTCCAACCAATCCAGATTATACCGTTTGTCCTGGTACCCCAATCAACCCAACGGATTATGTTTCTACGCCTCCAGGGGCCACCATTTCATGGACAAACACCAATACCAACATTGGGCTTGCCGCCTCAGGATCTGGGGATGTACCTACGTTTAATGCGGGTTCGAATGCAACGGGGAATACCCTATCAGGTACTGTTGAGGTAACCGTTCAACTGGGTAATTGTCCTGCTGTCTTAGATCAATTCATTGTAAACGTAATTTCTGCACCAGACTTCGACTATACGACGACACCGACCAATGGCCTGGACTGTATTACTGGTGTTGGCGTCATCAATGGTCAAGCTACGCCGAATAATGCCACTGCATCATGGTCCGGTCCAGGAATCGTTTCTGGCGGAAACACACTTTCGCCAACCATTAACCAACCGGGTCAGTATACTGTAGTGCTTACCGATGCAACTAACGGTTGTTCTGCAAACTACAGCGTAACCATTGAGCCTCCAACCTTGATAAATATAACTTCGGTGAATGCAACCAACGTTAGTTGCTATAATGGCAGCAATGGCGCTATTGCCATTAATACGGATAACGGAAATGGAAACAATTTGAATTACACTTGGACTCCCAACCTCACGAATGCGGCAAGTGTTGCTGGATTACCCATAGGAACCTATTCTGTTACCGTAACCAATGAGGATGGATGTGACGATGATACGACGATCGTAATTACCCAGCCGCTCCCCATCGTAATAAGTCAAATTGATTCCGTTGGTTCTGAATGCGGTGAGGATAATGGTAGCTTAACGGTTGTGGCAAACGGTGGTCAAGGTGGTTTTGGTTACAGTTGGTCTTCAGGCAATTCGGGAGCCACCGCTAATAACATAGATGCAGGTACGTATACGGTCTATGCAACCGACGCAGCAGGTTGTATGGTGTCGGCTTCATTTGATTTAGGGTGTACAGAATTGATCCCGGTTATCATACCTCAGTTTCTTTCACCAAACGGTGATAATTCTAATGAGGTGTGGATTTTTCAAAATACGCAACAATATCCTAAAATTAAAGTGAAAGTCTATAACCGTTGGGGTACGGAAGTATTTGAAGCGGAACCATATGCTAACGATTGGAATGGACATTACAAAGGAACACATCCCAATCCGCTTCCTGCGGGAACCTATTTTTACATCGTGGATACAAATAAAAAATCACAAGATCCTTACCAAGGATACATAGAAATTCAGCCATAATCATGAAAAGAATAACCCTTTTATTGGTTGGTGTACTCATTAGTTTGAGTGCCATCGCACAGCAAGATGCACAGACATCCATGTATTTCTTTAATCCCTTGCAATACAATCCTGCGTATGCCGGTACACGCCAGTCGTTGCACATAACGGGGGTTACGAGAGCCCAGTGGGTGGGATGGGACGGTGCTCCCAATACCCAGTTTCTTTCGGCTCATGCTCCCGTAATCAGAAAGAACGTTGGGGTAGGTCTAAACATGGCCTACGATAAAATTGGTTCTCGATCCGGCTTCAATGCTATGGCAAATTTTGCCTATCATATGCGTTTAAATAAAGACCTTCGACTGTCTTTAGGTCTGTCGGCAGGACTACAGCAGTACGGTTATGATTTTACCGGCTTGATAGTTACTGATCCTACCGATGTAAACTATACCACGAATTACTCGAAAACCAGAGCAAACATGGGGTTTGGTTCGTATTTATTCGGTGAGAAATTCTATGCTGGATTATCGCTTCCCAGGTTAATCAAACGAAGCATTGACAATAACACGGGGGATGCGTACTTACAACGGCATCTGTATGTTACGGGAGGATATGTTCATTCAGTAAATTCTATTTTGGATATTAAACCTTCGGTGCTTCTTAAATACACCGCAAACGGGCCCGCCATAGCCGACATCAACGTTTCCGCGCATTTGTATAAGACGTTTTGGGTGGGTCTATTGTATCGAACCACCGATTGTATCGGGTTTAATTTTGCTTATCAATTTAAAGACTTTTGTTCGGCAGGTTATGCCTTTGATATTCCATTAAATGGAAAATTCTTGAACCAATGGGGTACCCATGAAATTATGGTTTCTTTTGACTTAAATGGGAAAAATAACGCTGTTCAAAGCCCAAGATACTTCTAATTATGAAAATTTTATCATACGTATTTATAGCCGTTTTAGCCACTACCTCCTGGGGGCAGGATTACAAATGGAAATATGCTAATACCTTATCAATGCAGTACCGGTATGCAGAGGCACTACCTGTTTGGGAAGAAATTGCTGAGAAAGCACAAATGGATGGTATCCGTCTCACACCAAGCCTTCGTAAAACGGTAGAAGCGGCCTATCAATCTGAAAATTATGCAAAGGCGGTAAAGTGGTCTAAAGTTCTTGTCACGAAAGGACAAACGGAACCGAGGGATTGGTTAATTTTCATGAATGCCTTACAGTATATGAACCTAAACCAACGCTTATCAGGGGTTTTGGATTCAGCATTAGTAAAACATCCCTTGGATGCCAGCTTGATGCAAAAAAAGAAAAATCTTTCTTCGGTTTATGCAAATTTGACCCTATCCTCTGATCATGTGGTTCGAGTATACAAGGAAGGATCAGAAGGAGAAGAATTCGGTGCTTTCCCATATAACAGCGGTGTACTTTTCGTAACCAATGAATTCAATAATCATGCGATTAATAGGAATTATCCCCGTACTGGGCAGTTCTATACCGATATTGCTACATACGATTCCTTAGAAGCAGAAAAAACGAAAACTTTTAAGTTTTACGAAAAACCGTTTTGGTTGGAATTTATATTTAAAAACCGATGGAAAGCATTAAAAAGCACCAAAGGTCACGATGGACCGGTTTCTTTTGATCCATCCTATTCCTACATGTTTATTACCTCAAATTTTGAACAAAAAGATGTAGAGGGTAAAATGAAATACGCTCGATTGAAACAACGATTCTTTGGCGTAAGATCAAATGGGTTTGATGAAATAGAGTTTCCGTTTAATTCAATCGATTTTTCCACAGGCCATGCGACCATGGATGCTGAAGGAAATGTTTATTTTGTTTCCAACAGACCGGGTAGTATGATTAAATCGATAGTTTTTGATACCCTTTCCAAGAAAATGGATACCATCTTCAGTGCGGATATTTGGAAAACGAAGTATACGGATGGTGAATGGTCTGACCCAGTAAATATGGGGGATAAAGTGAATACGACTGAGGATGAGTTGTTTCCTTTTATATCGAGTAAAGGAATATTATACTTCAGTTCCTACGGTTGGAACGGTATCGGTGGACTCGATATTTTCATGTCAGAACTGGATGGGGTGGCACCTGAGCCCCTTGGATCTCCGCTTAATTCTCATGCAGATGATTTTTCGTATTACGTGAATGAAGAGACAGGTAAGGGGTATTTTGCATCGAATCGCAATGCGTTTAAAGATCAACTTTTTGCCTTTAATAAACCCGTTTTCGCTGCAAACCTCAGTGCGCAACTTACCGACTGTAAGGGCAAAGGGTTGGGCAGCCAAACGGTCGTTATTAAAGACTTAAGAAATGGAAAAGTAGAAACCCGAAAAACGGATCGTAAAGGACAAATAGGACCGTTGGAAGTGCGTAAAAAACACTCCTATGCTATTCGTTTTGCAGGCGATAAAGGATTAACGCCCGATTCAACGGTTTTCAATGCATTGGACACAGGATCATTTACCGTAACGTTAAAAACGTATTTCCGCGATAACTATAATAAGTTGTCCGTTTTAAATGAATCTGACCAGGCGATGGAAGGAGTTATGCTTACGGTGTATCGTGAGCGTACAGCCCCCTTAAAATTTCAAACGGACGCCTCAGCAACCTATATTTGGAAAAACGAGAAAGGTCCTCAAATTGATTCCATTGTGGCGAATTTCATCAACTACAACGACGGTTCCATTGCACCAAAGAAATGGATACCAAATAATTGTATTGATACCAATTTTTACACGATAAAAATGGTTCCGAAACCCAAAGAAGAATTTATCTTCTTGGATTTAATTCTATATGATTTTGACAAGTTTGACCTACGTCCGGAAAGCCTAATTGAATTGGATAAGTTGGTTAAGTATATGCAAATTCACCCTGACTTGAAAGTAGAACTATCGTCTCACACGGATTGCAGAGGCACCAGTGCTTACAATGAAAAGCTTTCCCAAGAGCGCGCGAGAAGTTGTATTGATTATATCATAAGCCAAGGCATAAATCCTGAATCCATTATTGCGATGGGGTATGGTGAATCTATGCTTAAAAACGATTGCCCGTGTGAGAAAGAGATTAAATCCAACTGTTCTGATGAAGAGCACCAAGCCAACCGAAGGACCGAGTTGAAACTGCTTACGCCAGAAAATAAACCTTTGGATAACCAGCGATTGGAAGATTAATGTCGGACCTAATCCCTGTAAAAGAAAACCTGAGGCCCAAAGGACTGCGCGTCCTTTCCATCTTAACCCTTATTTTTTCTGGGGTTGGATTTCTATTCGACGCCCTTTTATTGTTGACCTTACATCCTAACGATGAGCTCATTCGTACCCAAAAAGTTGCGGTGGCAAAACAAGTTATTGAATTGCAAAAAGAAAACAACGAAGATTTGGTTACGCTTGTACAACAGTTAGGGGATATGAATGTCGTGTTTATCCAACACCATGTCCAATACAGACTCGTGACCATGTTCGTGGCACTCATAGCCGTAGCAGCCGTTGTGTTAATGTTGCGGCAACGAATCGTTGGCTTTCATTTATATATTATTTATTCACTGGCATACGTAGGAAATGTATATCTTTTTCTTTCTCCTAAACAAATCCCTAATCCCTTGATTTGGTTTAATGCAATCATCGCACTAACCTTTATTTTACTCTATGCAAGGCATCGAAAGTGGATGGAAGGTAGGGGCGATTAAAAGATCTTGCCAGGGTTTAAAATTCCTTTTGGGTCAAATACTTTTTTGATGTTCCGCATCACGTTTAGGGTAACTTCCGGAAAAGCAATGGGCATAAATGGTTTTTGAACATAGCCAATACCATGCTCTCCGGAAAGCGTCCCCCCCAGGCGGACTACTTCTTCAAAAATTTCAGTAATGGCTTTAGGTAGTTCATGCTCCCATTGGGTTTCGCTGAGGTCACCTCGAATGATGTTTACGTGCAAGTTACCATCACCAGCATGACCGTAACAAACCGATTTAAACCCGTAGCGTCCACCCACTTTTTTAACATGATCGAGTAAATTAGGTAATTGAAAGCGAGGAACGACAGTATCTTCTTCTTTATATACGGATTGGGTTTTAACCGCTTCACCTACTTTGCGCCGTAAATTCCAAAGGGCCACTTTTTGAGCGGCTGAATCTGCGAATAGGATTTCATCGGTTTCAAACGACTCGAGAACACCAAAAAGTTTTTCTGCTTCTCGCATCAATTGATCTTCATCGAAACCATCCAACTCTATCAGCAAATGGGCTTCGTGGTTATCCGCCACCGGTACAGTCTCATCACCCGTAAAGGATTTAGCCCAAAGCAGCGCCTCTCGCTCCATAAATTCCATTCCACTGGGAATAATCCCAGCCTTGAAGATTGCTGGTACTGCCTCACAAGCAGATCGAGCACTGAAAAAAGGAACCAGAAAAAGTACGTCATGGGTGGGATGGGGCAGGAGGCGGAGAACGATTTTAGTGATAATGCCAAGGGTGCCTTCAGAGCCTACCATCAACTGGGTTAGGTTGTATCCCGTCGCATTTTTTAACACGTTAGCCCCCGTCCAAATGATTTCCCCCGTGGGAAGAACCACTTCAAGGTTAAGGACATAGTCTTTCGTGACCCCATATTTGACCGCTTTTGGACCCCCCGAATTTTCTGACACGTTCCCTCCAATAAAACAAGAGCCTTTACTGGCGGGATCGGGAGGATAAAACAATCCCTTTTCTTTAACTGCCTGTTGCAATACTTCGGTAATGACCCCAGGCTCGGTGGTTACTTGTAAATTATCGGTATCAATATCGATGATCGCGGAGAATTTCTCCATGGAAATCAATACACCGCCATGAATGGGAAGACAACCGCCACTTAGCCCTGTTCTCGCCCCTGCGGGGGTAACCGGGATGGACTGCTCATGGCAATAACGCATAACCGTTGCAATCTCCTCGGTGGTACGAGGAAGCAAAACCAGTTCAGGAGGAAAAACAAAATCCTCGGTTTCATCATGTCCATACGCCATGCGTTGCGCTGAATCGACATGAAATGTAATGCCTAAGGAACTTAGGTGCTTTAACTGGGGTTCGGTTAACTGTGCCATAATTAGTACAAAAATGGGAATAAATCAGGTATTCGAGCCCATCCATGCACAACATTATAGTCCCGATGGATAAAAAATGGCGTTGGGGCGTAGCGAATTCGCATGACCGTATTGTGGTATAATTTCTTTATTTTTACAACAAAGAACTACCTTGAAAGATACCTTTATAATTGATGGAATCAGAACTCCCATCGGGAGTTTTGGAGGCGGCTTATCCGCGGTCAGAGGAGATGATTTATTAGCCCACGCCATGAAGGGATTATTGGATCGTTGTCCTGATTTAAACCCTGATGCGATCGAAGATGCCCTCATGGGTTGTGCAAATCAAGCGGGGGAAGACAACCGCAACGTCGCAAGAATGTCCTTGTTATTAGCAGGATTACCCACCTCGATTGGAGGGGAAACGGTTAACCGGCTCTGCGCTTCGGGCATGGCTGCAACCATTAATGCATCACGAGCCATAAAAGACGGGGCGGGTGATTTATACCTTGCCGGTGGCGTAGAACAGATGACGCGCGCTCCGTACGTGCTATCCAAAGCGCCAGTCGCCTATGGACGAGAACAAAAACTAGAGGATTCCTCGTTTGGGTGGCGTTTTATTAATCCGGTGATGGAGAAACAATACGGTGTTGAAAGCATGGGAATGACCGCTGAAAATTTAGCCGTAGAATTTTCCATCCGTCGAGAGGACCAAGATCAATTCGCATGGTGGTCTCAGCAAAAAACTAAACAAGCGCAGGAAGCAGGATTTTATCGCGACGAAATCATCCCTGTGCCTATTCCCCAGCGTAAAGGTGAGACTCTTTGGTTTACTACCGATGAATTTCCCAAAGGCCAAACGTCACTCGAAAAGCTCTCCGGTTTGAAATCTGCCTTCAAGAGCGACGGTACGGTTACCGCTGGAAACGCCTCTGGACTTAACGATG
>JBJTWF010000139.1:0-4841 GCA_046081565.1 Flavobacteriales bacterium
CAAACGCAGGACACACCTTAGAATTTGAAGGCAATAAACATGTATTCCACACCATTCCTTCTGGAATCTTCCGGCCTGATGTGGTAAACATCATCGGTAATGGAGTCGTCATTGATCCCATAGTATTTCATGCCGAACTCGATAAATTAAATCCCTATAACATTGCATTTGAAGACCGGCTTTTGGTTTCGAAAAAAGCACACCTCATACTACCAACCCATCGCTTGCTCGATGCCGCCTCTGAGCAAGCAAAAGGGCTCAATAAAATTGGATCTACGCTTAAAGGTATTGGTCCCACCTATATGGATAAAACCGGTAGGAATGGCCTCCGTGTTGGGGATTTGTTCTCCCCTTCGTTTCAATCCGTATACGATGATTTAAAGGAAAAGCATTTAGATATTCTCTCCCGCTACGAAAATTTTCAGTACGACTTAGCTCCCATGGAAAAAGAATGGTTTGAGAAAGTCGAAGGATTAAAAGCGCTAACGTGCATCGACAGTGAGCATTATCTTTACGACCAACGCAAAGCAGGTAATGCCATCCTAGCAGAGGGCGCTCAGGGAACCATGCTGGACATCGACTTTGGGACGTACCCTTTTGTCACCTCTTCGAATACGGTTACTGCCGGAACCTGTACCGGTTTGGGCATTCCTCCTTCAGCCGTTGGTAAGGTTATTGGCATTTTCAAAGCGTATTGCACTCGTGTAGGTTCAGGCCCCTTTCCCACTGAATTAAATGACGATATCGGCGAGCAAATGCGTCAGGAAGGCCGTGAATTTGGTGCTACCACAGGACGAGCACGACGTTGTGGATGGCTTGACCTAGTTCAGCTTAAATATGCCATTATGATCAATGGTGTAACCGAACTTTGCATGATGAAAGCCGATGTTCTCAGCATTTTCTCCGATATTTATGTGTGCGAAGCCTATGAAATCGATGGGGTACTGGTAGACCGTTTTCCCTATGACATCAATAAGACGCACATCACCCCAAAATGGACTCATTTTAATGGATGGAATACGGATTTAACTAAGCTTACCCGTTACGAAGATGCACCTGAAGCACTTAAACGTTATGTGAATTATTTGGAGCACGTTCTAGAAATTCCCATTACTATGGTTTCCGTAGGCCCCGATAGAGCACAAACATTGCTGAAATAACGTCACCTCGAGCATGCGCCTTGTCTCTTATATTGTGTTGTTCTGTTTATCCTGCCCCTTGTATTGTCTTACTCAGGGTCAATTGGTATTGTTGCCTGGATCGGAAAAAATCTATTACAATAAGAGAACTCAAACCCATCGCTTGGTAGGAACGGTAAACTTTACGTACCAGGGTAATACCATGTATTGCGACTCTGCCCACTACCGAGAATATCAAAAAGTAGTATGGGCCTATGGCCGTGTTCATATTGCTAAAGACGATATACATATTTATTGCGATTCCTTGAAATATACTGGAGCCACCCGAACGGCTCAGTTATGGGGAAACGTACGGATTCGTGATAACACCTATAAATTTGCCTCGGACTCGGTGGAGTACAACGCCAATACAGGAAAAGCCATTTATCGGCGAAATGGCCGCATTGAAAACAGTGTTAACAACGAAGTTATAACCAGCCGTATAGGGTATTTTTATCCTTCAACGGGCAGTTATTTTTTTAGTGGAAACGTGGTATATCTAAAAAATGATCTTCGCATGACCACCGATACCTTACAATTTGCTTATGAAAAGCAAACAACCTATTTTCACGGCCCAACCACCATTAAGAACGATAGCGTAGAAGCGTTTTGCGGTGGCGGGTATTACCTTGTGAATAAAAACGAAGGTCAATTGAGAAAAAATGTACGAATTTATCAACCGGAACGAACCATTCTTTGCGACACCGCTTATTACAAAGAAAAAAATCAAGAATTTACCGCCAAGGGACACGTTTTCATCGATGAGAAGAATGAACATATACAGCTCACAGGAAATTATTTCAATACGCGAAATGACAAACCCATGAGCCTCCTTAAAGGAAATGCTATGGTAATGGAATCCCGCCAAAAGGACACCTTATTTATCCAAGCCCATTCGATAAGAATGCTTGACCATGAAGACAACCAACGAACCCTATTCGCTAGCCCAAACGTTCGGATTTTTTCTCCCCAAGTTCAAGCCATTGCCGATTCGGCGATGTATCAGAGCAAGGAAGGATTAGTACATCTTTTCAAAAACCCCATCTTGTGGTCAAAAAATGCCGAATTGAAAGGCGACACCGTACGCATGGTTCTCAAGGATAGCCTAATCGACCAGGTGTCTGTGACTGGAAATGCTTCCACTATCATTGCTGTTGATACCGGAAAATACTATAACCAATTGTCGGGAAAACGAATCGTGTCGTACGTAAACCAAAATGAAATTACAAAGGCAGAAGTCAAGGGAAATGCATGGACGGTGTATTATCCAATCGAAGAAGTGGAGGAAGATACGGTGATCGTTCGAAAGCGCATCGGAATGAATCGCCTATATTCTTCGGATTTGGTGGTCTTTTTGAAAGAAGGGGAAGTGGAACGGATTACCTATTTAGAAAAACCCGATGGTATTTTCTATCCCATGGATAAAATTGACGAGAAGGAGAAATGGATTAAAAACTTTAGTTGGAATCCAGGGAAGCGCCCGAAACGACCTATTGTTGCTAAAAAAAATCGTTAGTACATGCTTTCGTTATCGTTTACCCAACGGGTAACCCGCTGAATCCCTTCAATTTCAGCAAATTTCTGTAGCAGTAATTCTAAATGTTCGGTATTAAAAACCATAACATCGACCCGGCCTTCAAAGGTTCCATCGTTTGTCTCAAAATGAATACCTTTCATGTTTACCTTATTTTCTTTCGAGATAATGTCGGTCAATCGATTCACTAAACCAATTTGATCAATCCCAACTATCCGTATGGAAGCGATACGCTCTACCATTTTTTCAGAGGTCCAAATCGCTTTAACGGTACGATAGGCATATTTAGACATGAGGTGGATCGCATTCGGACAATCGGAACGGTGTATTTTTATTCCTTGATTAATGGTAATAAAACCAAAAACACGGTCTCCAGGAATGGGATTACAACACTGAGCCATTTGATAGTCGATGCCTTTAAAATCCTCACCAATGTAAATGATATCTTTCTTGGCATCAATGGATTTTTCCTTTTCTTCGCTGGTTTTTTTACCCTTCTTAAGGGAATAGGATTCCTTTTTAGCCAATTGAAGGATTCCATGTTTGTCATCTATTTCACGAATTTTATTGACATCGATTTTTCCTTTGGCAATCCGATAATACAGTTCGGTAGCGCTTCCTAATCCAAAATACTTCTCCAAAAACGTGATATTTTCAGAACCCATTTTAAGGTTAAATTGCTTTAACTTACGCTCCAAAATCTCCTTACCGTCTTGGGCAATTAATTTACGCTCTTCGTTTAGTGAGGAACGAATTTTCTGTCGCGCGCGCGCAGAGACTACAAAACGCAACCATTCCTCATTGGGTTTTTGTCTGGTAGAGGTAATGATTTCTAATTGATCGCCATTCTGCAATTGATAACTTAAGGGCATCAAGCGATTATTAACTTTTGCACCGATGCATTTATCGCCAATATCCGTGTGAATATCGTAAGCGAAATCTAAAATGGTTGATCCCGTTGGCAAAACGCGAAGCTCTCCTTTTGGCGTAAAAACGTAGATTTCATCGTTAAAAAGGTTCAAGCGAAATTCATTGATAAAATCAAGGGCATTGGCATCAGGATTACCCAATAAATCCCTAACCTCTGCGATCCAACGATCAAACTTACTTTCGTCGTTTTTATCTTCTTTGTATTTATAATGCGCGGCTAACCCTTTTTCTGCAATTTCGTCCATGCGTTTGGTTCTAATCTGAACCTCTACCCATTTTCCTTGCGGTGACATCACGGTGGTATGCAGCGACTCATAACCATTCGCTCGAGGCGTTGAAATCCAATCCCTTAAACGTTCTGGACTAGGTTGATAAAAATCAGTAACGATACTATAAATCCTCCAACAATCCGATTTTTCATTTTCCTGAGGGGTATCGACGATGATTCGGATCGCAAAAACATCAAAAACCTCTTCAAAAGGAATGTCCTTGGTTTGCATTTTTTTCCAAATAGAGGCAATGGATTTTGTTCGCGCTTTAATATCGATTTGATATCCCTGTTTGTGTAATTCCTCTTTTATGGGGGCTGTAAAGCGACGGATAAAACGAGCCCGAACATCCTGAGTGGATTTCAACTTAGAAATAATTTCCTGATAGGCCTCTGGTTCGCAGTATTTCAAGGACAAATCCTCTAATTCTGTTTTCACCGTGTAAAACCCAAAGCGATGGGCCAAGGGTGCATACAAAAATTTAGTTTCCGAAGCGATTTTCAATTGTTTATCGGCTTTCATGCTCGCTAAGGTCCGCATGTTGTGAAGACGATCGGCTAACTTGATCAAAACCACTCGGAAGTCATCGGAAATAGTCAAGATCATTTTCCTAAAATTCTCTGCCTGAACCGAAGCATTATCATCGAAAACATCGGGGATTTTAGTGAGGCCATCGATTATTCTCCGAACTTTTTGTCCAAAAGCATCCTCAATATCTTCCAACGTAATATACGTATCCTCTACCGTATCATGAAGCAGTGCACATACCACCGCCGTGGTGTCTAATTCCATTTCTTCTGCACAAATGCGTGCTACCGAAATGGGGTGCCAAATGTAGAGCTCACCGGATTTTCGCCGTTCGTCTTTATTCTTCATCTTTTAGTGTGGTTTGGTAGAACTCTTCGTAACTTTTGACGCCAAGTCTTTCAC
>JBJTWF010000140.1:0-4479 GCA_046081565.1 Flavobacteriales bacterium
TGGCAATCAACCAATCCGTAGGGGTTGTAATTTTAATGTTTTCTTCATTTCCTAAAACACATTGGATCGGAATTCCTACGCGCTCTACCAAACTAGCGTCATCGGTAAGGAGGGCATCAAACGGCTGGGCGTAGGCTTGCACCAAAACCGAAGCATGAAAACACTGTGGCGTCTGAACGCTCATGTACACGGAACGATCCACCGCTTCGCTCCCCCGCTCGTTTCGTTTTCGTAGGGATTCTTTCATCGCCAGTACAGGAATTGCCGCTGGATGATGGGCGATTGCTTCTATTAATCGATTTGTCGTTTCTAGGGAAACGAAAGGACGAACGGCATCGTGAACCGCCACCCACGCTGTTTCAAGGTAGGGCAGCGCGTTTTTTACTGAATCGTAGCGCTCCTTTCCGCTTTCAACGAAAAGCAATCGCTGCTTCAGGGGTAAATCTTCCAAAAAAGGGGTAAGGTATTCCCGCCACGTTTCGGCAAGCGGAACAATGAATTTCGGTCGATTAAAGTGGCTGTCTAACGCGAGTAAGGTATGAATCAACAGGGGTTTTTCATTTAAAATCAAATACTGCTTGGGCCTATCCGAGCCCATTCGCGACCCAACTCCCCCAGAGGGAACAATTACAGTCCATTGGTTCATGCCCAAAAGTAAGCATAAAATGCGAGGGATTTCTCGAAGGACTTTCCGCCTTTATTCCTTCGCTTTTCCTACCTTTGCCTAAACTGAATATCGACGTGACGCCTAAACCCTCCTTACACCTGTACAACAGTTTGACTGGAAAAAAAGAACGCTTTGTTCCGCTTCATGACGGACACGTGGGCATGTATGTCTGTGGTCCCACGCTATACAGCGAGCCTCACATGGGCAACATGAGAACGTTCATCAATTTCGACTTTATCTATCGCTGCCTTCTTTACTTGGGGTATCGGGTAAAATACGTGCGAAACATTACGGATGCAGGACACATTACCAATAGTGCGGGTCAAGAAGTTGACAGCATTGGTTCTGCAGCAAGGGTGGAACAAGCACAGTCCTTGGAAATTGTATACAAATACAACGTAAAATTTCAAGAACTCCAGCGCCTTTACAATCTGTTGCCCCCAACGATCGAACCTACGGCAACCGCTCATATTCAAGAACAAATCGAGGCCATTGAATTAATCCTTGAAAAAGGCTTCGCCTACGTGGAAAATGGATCGGTGTATTTTGATGTTCAAGCCTATTCCAAATCCTTTCACTATGGTACGTTGAGCGGAAGGAAAATAGACGAATTAGCCCAAGAAACTCGGGCGCTCAATGCCCAGGACGAAAAACGCTTTTTTGCCGATTTCGCCCTTTGGAAAAAGGCCAATCCAGAGGATATGCAAGTGTGGCGCTCTCCTTGGGGAAACGGAAACCCAGGATGGCACATCGAATGTACGGCCATGTCTACAAAATACCTTGGGAAACAATTTGACATTCACGGGGGTGGGATGGACTTGAAATTTCCTCACCACGAGGATGAAATTGCCCAAAACTGCGGTGCTTTTGGTTCTAACCCTGCGCGGTATTGGATGCATGCCAATATGTTGAATGTTAACGGTCAAAAAATGAGCAAGTCCTTTGGTAATTTCTTCTTACCTAAAGAACTTGTAGAAGGCACCTCGCCTCTTTTCGAAAAGGCGTATGCTGCACCCGCAGTGCGCTTCTTTTTGTTACAAGCCCATTATCGAAGCACCTTGGACATTACGGATGAAGCCCTACGTGCCTCTGAAAAAGGATTTGAACGCTTGCTCGAAGGCCTTTCCCTTTTGGGTGCGCTTTCTCCAGGGGGCCAATCAACGATAGACATTCATCCGTTAATCGCTGCGGCAGAGGCCGCCATTTGTGACGATTTTAATGCGCCAATACTGATTGCTTCTCTTTTTGATGCTGTGAAACAAGTGCACGCGATAAAGGAAGGAAAAGCGACGATAAATGAAGAAGACTTAAGGACATTAACCCGGTTTTTTACCACCATGGTGCACGATGTGCTTGGCATTGAAACGCCTGTAAAAGAAGAAAACGACCGGTTGGCTGGCGTCATGGATGTAGTACTACACCTCAGGCAAAACGCAAGGGAGCAAAAAGATTGGACTACCTCAGACCTCATTCGGGATGGGCTTGCTAAGGCTGGGATTCAAGTAAAAGATAATAAGGACGGCACCTCATGGCATTAATCAAACCGTGTAGAGGGTTCGCTCCTGCGTTCGGAACCAACTGTTATGTAGCAGAAAACGCCACGGTGGTTGGAGATGTCATCATGGGCAACGAATGTTCTGTTTGGTTTAATGCCGTCGTTCGCGGGGACGTCAATGCGATTCGAATAGGAAACCAAGTCAACATTCAAGACGGCGCCGTATTGCACTGCACCTTTGAAAAAACGACGTTAACCATTGGTAATTCCGTTTCCATTGGACACAACGCGCTGGTACACGGATGCACCATCGAAGACCATGTTTTAATTGGCATGGGAGCCATTGTTATGGATAACTGTTACATTGAATCCAACTGCATTGTGGCTGCAGGAGCCGTGGTTCTTGAAGGCACGAAAATAGAGGCCTGGAGTGTTTATGCGGGGGTTCCTGCAAAAAAAGTAAAAGAACTCAGTCCCGCCTTATTTTCGGGAGAAGTGGAACGAATCAGTAAAAACTACGTACGTTACGCAAGCTGGTTTAAAGAAGACCAACCATAATTTTTTGTTACTTTGTTAAAATACTTGCTATGCTTAGACTTTTACCATTATTTGCGGCGCTCATGTTGGCCTTTGGCTGTAAGAAATACCCCGACGGAGGGGTGCGCGCCTTAGCCAAAAACCGCTTATACGGCACCTGGAAACTAAAAGAATATTACCTTAATGGGTTCAACTTTACGGACACGGTCTTGGTGTTGAATTTTAAAGAAACCTTCAATGAAGGGGGGGTATATGAAAGAAACTACATCGATTCTTCAGGCGCTTTTTTTAGCAGCAATGGTGGTTGGGACTTGGCGGCAGAAAAGTCGGTGTTAAAAATCTTTCCTGACGAAACCTATCAAATTACCAGCACGGCCAGTGTGTTAACCACCACCTTTACCATCGATCGATTAACAAAAGAGGAGCTTTGGTATAGCTTTCAGGCGGGAAATGGAAAACATCAGCTGCGCTTTACAAAGACCCCATAACGCATGAAATACCACGCCATCGATCGTTCGCTTTTCGAAAAGAACCGCACCAACTTTTGTCAACGCATGGTTGCGAACACCCTTGCCGTATTCAATTCCAACGATATTTATCCGATCAGTGCGGATGGCACCATGCCCTTTCAACAGCACCGTGACATCTTCTATTTATCCGGCGTCGATCAAGAAGAGTCTATTTTGGTGTTGTTCCCAACGGCCAGTAATCCCGCCCATAGGGAAGTCTTGTTTTTACGAGAAACGAATGAAACGATCGCGATTTGGGAAGGAGAAAAACTTACCAAGGCCAAAGCCCTTGAAACGTCGGGAATAAAAACCGTGTACTGGTTGAATCAATTCCAGACCATTTTTAAGCAATTGATGGCAGAAGCACAAGGAATTTATGTAAACACCAATGAGCACTTGCGTGCCAACACCGAGGTGGAGACCCGCGAAGACCGATTTATCAAGCAAGTAAAAACGGATTACCCCGCTCATCAGGTATATAAATCCGCACCACTTTTACACGCCTTACGTTCGGTAAAAGAGGCGGAGGAATTAACCATAATGCAAACCGCATGTGATATTACAGAAAAAGGGGTTCGCCGCGTATTGGATTTTGTTAAACCCGGGGTGTGGGAATATGAAATTGAAGCGGAATTCGCGCATGAATTCTTACGCAACCGCTCCAAAGGCTTCGCCTATACACCGATCATTGCTTCGGGTAAAAATGCTTGTATATTGCACTATATAGAAAACAACCAACCCTGCCAAGACGGGGACGTAATCCTCTTGGACGTGGGGGCAGAGTATGCCAATTATTCGTCCGACTTAACGCGCTGTATTCCCGTGAACGGAAGATTTACCCCCCGTCAAAAGGCGGTATACACTGCGGTGCTTCATGTGAAAAAAGAAGCCACGAAATTATTAGTGCCTGGAACCATCATGGCGGAATACCACAAGCAGGTGGGGACCTTAATGGAAGAGCAGTTAGTGAACTTGGGATTGATTTCTTTGGAGGACATCAAAACCCAAGATGCTGCATGGCCGGCGTACAAGAAATATTTCATGCACGGAACGTCGCATTTTCTGGGATTAGATACCCACGATGTGGGCCTTTGGCACGAACCGATTCAAGCGAACATGGTGTTTACCGTGGAACCGGGGATTTATATTCCCGAAGAAGGGTTGGGCATTCGTTTGGAAGACGATGTGGTGGTGCAGGCGAGCGGCGAGCCGTTCAATTTGATGCGCAACATTCCCATAGAGGCAGAGGAAATTGAGGCGTTGATGAATAA
>JBJTWF010000141.1:0-2917 GCA_046081565.1 Flavobacteriales bacterium
TCTCCAATCCTTATCGACTTTGACGAACGTTTCAAGGAAAACCTTTTTATCCAAAAACTTTTGAATATCGATCCGTGCTTGTCTTCCAATTTTCTTTAGCATTTCCCCTCCCTTTCCAATTATAATCCCTTTTTGGGAGTCTCTTTCCACAATGATAACTGCGCGAATGCTGATTAAATGAACCGATTCCCCATAGTGTTCAATTTCTATTTGTGCGCTGTATGGAATTTCTTTTTGGCAAAAATTAAATATCTTTTCTCGAATGATTTCAGAAACAAAAAACCGCATTGGTCTGTCGGAAATCTCTTCTTTATCGTAATAGGGAGGGTTTTCAGGCAAGTGGTTCAAGATTCTATCCCAAACCACATCCATATTGAACCGATGCAACGCGGAAACGGGCAATACCTCCGCCTTAGGAATTTGTTCTTGCCAATAGGCTATGCGTTCTGCAACTTTTTCTTGGTTGGATTTATCTACTTTATTGATCAAACAAAGAACAGGAATAGGCAGTTTTTTAATTCTTTCCAAGGTTCCTTCGTGGTTCATGGTTTGTTCCAACGTATCGGTTACAAACAATAAGACATCCGCATCTTGCAAGGAAGTGGACACATATTCCATCATATTTTCGTGCAATTTGTAGGCAGCATTTACCACCCCTGGAGTATCCGAAAACACAATTTGATGGTCATCATCGTTGACAATCCCTAATATTCGATGCCGCGTAGTTTGCGCTTTGGAGGTTACGATGGATAGCTTTTCCCCCACCAATTGGTTCATCAAGGTTGATTTTCCCACATTGGGGCTACCGACAATATTTACAAAGCCTGACTTATGTGACATAGAAGCGCAAAGGTACTAAAATAAAAGCGGGATGTATGAAAGGACTATTCCTCAACATTGCGAGGCATTCCTTACCTTTGTTTCGTGACAGAGGACGAACATTTCATTAAGCGTTGTATCGAGTTAGCGTATCTCGGCCAAGGAAAAGTGGCGCCGAACCCTATGGTAGGGTGTGTAATTGTAAAGGATGGGGTTATTCTCGGAGAAGGCTATCACCGAGCTTATGGTCAAGCCCATGCTGAAAAAGAAGCCATTCAAAACGTCATTAATTTTTCGGATATTGAAGGGTCTACGGTATATGTATCCCTTGAGCCTTGCAGTCATTTTGGAAAAACACCCCCTTGTACTCAATCCCTCATTGAGGCAAAACCGAAGCGGGTAGTTATTGGAACCACCGACACCAATCCTTCGGTCTCTGGGAAAGGAATTGATCGATTAAGAGGAGCAGGAATAGAGGTGATTTCAGGAATTCTAGAAGCCGAATGCCGTGCCTTGAATATTCGTTTTTTTACATTTCATGAGAAACGGAGACCTTATGTCATTTTAAAATGGGCACAAACCATTGATGGATATTTAGACCGAAATCGCGAAGATCATGAAACGGGAATCCACTGGATTTCAAGTCCAGAAACAAAAGTTCTTGTTCACAAATGGAGGTCAGAGGAGCAGGGAATCTTGGTTGGTAGGAATACCATTTTAAACGATAATCCATCGCTTACGGTGCGAGAATTCAGTGGATCAAATCCTACCCGAATTGTAATTGATAGCCAATTGAAACTTTCGAAAGACGTGGGGATTTTTTCTGAAGAGGCTCCTACCTTAATTTTTAACCGCGTAAAAAATGCGCAGGAGGGACTGACAGAATGGATTAAAATTCGAGAAACATCCACCAAGGAAATACTGGACGAGCTTTTCAAACGTAACATTCAAAGCGTATTGGTGGAAGGGGGTAGCCGCACATTGCAGTACTTCATTATTGATAATGTTTGGGATGAAGCAAGGGTCATTGTAGGAAATAAAAAATTCAATGAAGGGATGAGGGCTCCAGTTCTAACCAAAACCCCCGTGAAATCACACCCCTTTGGCCCTGAAGATACGCTATATTATTACCAACGCAAATAGCATGGATTTACTGCTGAGCATTTTTTCGTCTACCCTTATTTTTATTCTATTCCGTTCATTTCCAAAATATAACGTGGACACACTTCAAGCGGTAGTTGCTAATTATTTCGTCGCGTTTACCTGCGGTATTATATTGTTTTCGAACGAATTAAGTTCCCTGAAAAACCAAGAAATTATACAAGCAAGCCCCTACGCTTTCCTGTGCGCTGTATTGTTTATTTCACTTTTCGTTATCATGGGAATTAGCTCCCAAAAAAACGGAGTTGCAACCACCTCCATTGCCGTTAAAATGTCCATGGCTTTATCGGTATTATTCATTTTAATAGCTCAATTCAAGGCCATAAATTTCAACAACTTAATTCCACTCATTTTGGCTTTAGCTGGGGTGTTTTTAGTTTCTTATCAAGGTCAGTCGAAGGAAGGGTCGGGATCTGTTTGGATGTTAGGCGTTCTCTTCCTTGGAAGTGCTGGTTTAGACCTTGTATTATTTTATGTGCAAGATTCATGGCTTCCTAATTTTTATGAAGGCATTTTTGCTTCCCTTGGATTTGGCATGGCGGGTTGCATGGGTATACTGTATCTTATCTATCTTCGCTTTCAGAAAAAGTTGAAGTTTGACCTGCGAAGTTGGGTGGGAGGCGTTGTTTTAGGAATCCCGAACTTTTTCTCCATCTATAAATTGCTAATGGCATACGCGTCTTTTAAACAAATTGGAATCCAAGAACATCAAGTGCTTTCTATTGCTAATGTTGGCGTGGTATTGGCTTCCGCTCTCGTTGGTTTTTTGCTTTTCAAAGAACCATTTTCCTGGAAAAAAGGTTGGGGCATGGTCCTATGTTTATTAGCCTTAAGCTTGTCGGTCATTTCGTTCGAGGAAATATTCAGTTAACAATTCGTACCTTTGGTACATGCGTAAAATTTCAACCGCTTTTTTACTGATTCTTTGTGCCATGTT
>JBJTWF010000142.1:0-2672 GCA_046081565.1 Flavobacteriales bacterium
TTTAGTGCTTCAGTGAAAAACAGTAAAACGGGACAAAATGAAAATTTTTCTGGAAAAGGATGGGTCAAAGGCAACAAATACAATGCAAGCTATGGCAGCAGCTCTATTATAAGTAATGGCGCAAGAACTTGGACCATTTTGAGTAAAGACAAAGAAATTTATGAGACCAGTGTGGGAGGAGAAGACGAAGTAGTTAATCCCAAAAAACTCATGACCATTTGGGAAACAGGATTTAAAAATTCCTATGTTAAATCTGAAACCTTAAATGGGACCGTAGTGGATGTCATAAATTTAGTTCCCAAAAATGCCAAAACCGCCGATTACAATAAAATCGTTGTTTACATCTCGCGTACCAATGAGTTGAAAAAAGCAGTAATGAACACCAAGGATGGAACGGTAATGACGTACACCGTTTCGAAATTTACGGCTAATGCATCGGTTAGCGACACAAAGTTTGTGTTAGATAAAAAGAATTTCCCTGGGTATAAGGTATACAAGGACTAACCTTTCAACAGGCGTCCAATTTCAATCTTATCTTGTTTTTCCTTAAGGTCCTGACGTTTGTCATGTAATTTCTTTCCTTTTGCGCAGGCGATTTCTACTTTCACCCATCCTTTGGATGAAAGAAATAAGGCCAGTGGGATCAGGGTATTTCCTTTCACCTTCAAAAACTTCTCGATTCTATTAATTTCTTTTCGGTTGAGAAGGAGTTTCCGATCCGAGCGTGGCTGGTGGTTGTAAAAACTACCATTCTCATACGGGTTTATAAACATGTTTCTAATCCACACTTCGCCATTACTGGCAATGCAATATGCCTCAAGAATACTCGCTTTACTTTGACGAATGCTTTTTATTTCCGTTCCGGAAAGCACCATGCCTGCAGTGAAAACCTCTTCAAGGTGATATTCAAAGCGCGCTCGCTTATTACGGATGTTAATGCTAGAAGCAGACATAATACAAAGGTAACCAATAGGAAATGAAAATACTTACTTTTGCAACATGCAAATACCGTCTCGCTTTTTAGAAAAAGCCGCTGAACAAATTTCGACCCTACCTGGCATAGGTAAACGTACCGCCTTGAAATTAGCGCTTCACATACATAGAAAAAACGATGAGTCCTTTCATGCCATGATCGAATCGTTAGTTGCACTTAAAATGAATTCGTTTTCGTGTAGTCAATGCGGTAACATAGCCGATGACCCCACGTGTAGCATATGTGGCAATCCAAGCCGAGATCAAGGGATACTTTGCGTTGTGGAGGATATTCGGGACATTATGGCCATTGAGGCAACTTCAAGCTATAAAGGATTATATCATGTACTTGGAGGGATTATTTCTCCAATGGACGGTATTGGTCCCAGTGATCTATCCATTGATCTTTTACAGCAGCGGGCCATGAATGCGGAGATCAGAGAGGTTATTTTTGCACTAAGTCCGACGCTAGAGGGAGATACAACCAATTTTTTCATTTATAAGAAGATTAACCGCGAAGGACTTCTACTAACGACCCTTTCAAGAGGGGTAGCCATTGGATCCGAATTACAATACGCCGACGAAATCACGCTGTCAAAATCATTACAGCAACGACAAGAGTTTAAACTTTCTTCTTAAGCCATACATATTTATAAAACCGGCCACCAAAGCCGACCAATAAGACCAAAAACAAAAAAAGGGTATCCCCCTTGCCCCAAGACAGGAAGGCTTTTTCATGATAGGCATTTAGGCACAGCATTCCCCACGAAAGAACCATGATCGTTACCCAAGTCGGATATTCCGTTGCTAAAACACGTTTAAAATTAAAAGTCGATTGGTTCGGTTTAAATGCGCGAAACGATGGCAATAACAGGGATGTTTTTGCGGACCACGTTCGATATTCCTCTCCGAATCGTTCCGAAAGAAAAAGTTGTTCCGAACGCATTAATCGGAGATGAAATAGTAAACTTAAGGGTAGCGAAAAAGCAATTAAAACCAAATGATTGGACAACAACAATCCCCCTATCCAAAGAAGTATATTAGAAAAATACAACGGATGTTGACAGAGGGAATAGGCGCCTAATTGGTTCAACGATTCAGCCACCTGATTCGTTCGGTTTCTACCCGAAGTATGCGGAAGCCTATACCCCGTAACATAGGCCCTAAAAATCAATCCCATTGACAAAAGCATCCAAGAAAGGACGTGTACCCCGAACTGGCCTTTTGCATCCGGGAATACCCTCCAATCCAAGGCTAAAACAAAGGGCAATACCAGAAGGATTAGGAATAAAGGAACCTGTCCACGGTAACGAAACAACCACCCAGCCCTCTTTTCCATTTTGTAATAGTTTAGAATAAAATTATCAGTATATTGCAAAGAAATAAAAACTATTCTTCCTACACCATGAAAGAGCGTTTTCAACTGCAATTTTTATTAAAAACTTCGCCAAGGGTCTTGGAAAGTAAACTAAGTACGCCAAGTGGACTGAGTGAATGGTTTGCAGACGATGTTAATTCAAAGGATGATCGCTATACGTTTACCTGGAATGGAATGGACGAAGAAGCGCAATTGCTTTTATACAAGCAAAATCAAAAAATCCGATTCCAATGGTTACTGGATCAGGAAGAAAACATCGACACGTATTTTGAACTAAGCCACGAGGTGGATGGACTTACTGGAATGGTAAGCCTCACCGTTA
>JBJTWF010000143.1:0-1834 GCA_046081565.1 Flavobacteriales bacterium
GATGGGCTATTATCCCCCTCGGCCTGTGAAGGCGATTGATTTCCTTCTGTTGCCTGGGCAAGCTTTTTACTTTCTAGTTCCAATTTTGCCTTTTCTATGGCCAATTTTTCTTTTTCTAGCTCAGCGTTTACTTAAAAAAATGGTTTTAAACAAAGCGAAAATATTTTTGTAGAATAGGGTTAAATTAATCAGCCCAAAGCATTTTAGAGTGAAAACAACCAATGGCTATGTTGCTTCTATCTAAAGCATACAAAAATAGTTGGGTGGATAGATTAAAATCTAAGAAACATAATTCCTCGCAAAATGACCTTTCAACGAAGACGTTTATGTATGCCTTTTTACTATTGAATTAAACAAACTGGAAATATTGGCATAGGGTTTTATGTACATTAAGACCACGGGAGTAGCATTAATGAACACGAACTTTTCAGGGTAGAAGGGATCGATATAATGAATACGATTTTAGAATGTGAAAAACAAAATATCAAATGCCATACTATTCAAGGAAATTTATGCGCGTATTTTCGCATCTGAAACCAAGGCAAAGCGGTAATATAGATACAAGGTGAAAAGTAACCAAAGCGCTTGTGCATAAGAAACGGATTGGAGTGTGAAGATGAAAATTGTTTCTGATTTTCCATAAAAAAGTGGAAAAAGCCAAAACGGAAGTACTTGAATCAATGAACTTACCAATCCCATGAGTAAGGCATACCGTTGCTTGTTGAGTAGTAAGGGTAATGCGGAAACAGGAGAAAGCACAAAATTTACCATCAACCAAAAAGACATTGTTTCTGCATAGGTTCCAGAAATCGCCCATTGCGATCCAAAAATAAAACCGAAAATTTCGGTCCCAAAGAAAAAGAGTATCGTAAATGGAACGAGGGAAATTAATGTTAATGTTACCATGGTTTTAGCCAAGATGGGCGCAAGCGGTTTATGCTTATGCATGGCCTCCGAAGAACGGTTATAAAATAACTGCCCTATGGAGACTCCAACCAACATTAAAGGTATTCTTAACATTTGATAAGAATGTCCATAGGATCCATAAATGGCCTCACCAAAATATGCCAATATAAAGGTTGCTAGCAGGATATCTCGTCCGTTATCAATGAGCACATGAGGGAGGTTCAATAGCGGAAATTCTCGATGTGAGCGTAACATTGCGCGCGTTTTGCGGCGTGATGCAAAGGCCTTATACCGGCGATGGGTTGATCGAAAATCCCATAAAAACTCTAGGGCAGATAAAATAAATCCCAGTAAGGTCGCCAGAATTAAACCAAACGATTTCCAATTGAAAAAGAAAAAGCCCCATTTCAGGGCATTTGACACCAAGGAATTGATGATTTTTTGACGGGAAATTAATCCATAAGACCCTGTCCTAACAGACCAACTGGTTCCTACATTGATAATAATCATAGCGGCCGAACCGAGTAATACAAAAACGATAAACCAAGGCTCAAAGCGCTGATGTTCCCAAAGCGAAGAAAATACAACAGCCAACAAAGAAACAAATACCAAGACCCAAAAAGAAAAAAGATAAATAAACCGATATAAAAAGTAGGAATGTTCATCCCGTTTGGGCAAGGGTAACGCAGCCTCATAACGCAACGTGGCCAACGAGGATATAAAGGCAATCAAACGCATGTAATAGAGCATTTCACCCATTTCTGCATTGGAATACAATCGAGTTAGTACAGGCGCTATGGCGTACCCAATGAGCTGAGCGATTAACGTCCCTGAAAAGAGTATGGTAAACGATTGAAATACCTCGCTTTTGAGGAAAGGTCTAATTCGAGACAAGGGCATGTTCAACAAAGATAGTATGATTATATTT
>JBJTWF010000144.1:0-6345 GCA_046081565.1 Flavobacteriales bacterium
GGTGGTTCCTGCTGGTATTTTAAAATCTTCGTACGCATCGTCTTTAATCGCCTCCCGATCAATCATCCAAAACGGAGGGTAGGTGCGCATGGATTCGTCTAATACTTGAGTTAAATACGTCAAGGAATGCAACATACCGTAATCAATAGGTTTGTTTCCGCATACCGTTTCAATTTCGTCTCGTATTTTTTGTATGTGTTGAGGATATTGCGCTAGTTGATACATGGTCCATGTAGCCGCCGTAGTTGAGGTTTCATTTCCGGCAACCAACAATTGTAAAATCTCAACCTTGACGGTTTCATCAGACATTAATTCTCCCGTGTCTTTGTAAGGAGTATCTAAGATCAGTTGTAAAATATCTGCGCCCTTATCCCCACTTTTTCTTCGTGATTCAATGTAATCGATAATAATTTGATCTCCTTCCTCCCGAATTTTATGATGTTTCTTATCCTGCCCTGTCAAGAAGAAATATGGAAATAAATAAGGCTGTACTACTTTTTTCACCAAGTAGGATTGGATGGTTTCAATGGCGTCAGCGAATTGATTTAATTCGGTTTTCGTCATCGGTTCCCCAAATAAACTTTTTCCAACGGACATCAGGGTGAAGAGGACCATTTGCCGATGAATATCTACCGGACCGGCCTCTATTTCTTGATGAAAATCACGCATGAAATGGGCTAGCACGCCCAATTGAATGGGCAAGATTTCAGATAACCGCGATCGGGTAAACCCCATACTCAATAGCTTTCGTTGCCGTAACCAATAATCTCCGTGGCTGTTGGTAAGACCTATCCCCTGAAATTCTACAAATCGTTTTACTTGAATATGGGATTTGGTGTAATTCTCGTTGTTTTCTTTAAGAATGTAGCGAAGCATATCCGGGTCAGATACAACCATGGTACGTCGTATCCCAAAACGAAGCGTGTATACAGGACCAAATTCTTTTCGATATTGTTCAAAAACATGCACAGGACTTTGAAGCATGGCAGCCGTGTCACGTACGATGCGCCAAGTAGGAACGTTTGGGGTATTGGTGATACGGGATTTTCCCATGGCTACAACAGTTTTTCCTTTTTCATAAAGATATAAATTCCTTCCACAACCGCTTCCAGGCTGGGATCTTGAATACATCGTGGGTTTTTATCCCGAAAGCGTCTGTAAACTGCATTGTCATAGGCTTTAAACTCCATTTTCGCAATATTATCCACGGATTTGACAAGAAAATTTAACAGGGGAAATAGCATATCATCCGGTTTACAACGGGTAACGACCTCAGGCACAAAGGCCTTCAAAGGAAAGCGTTTCAACGGTGTTTTTTCTTTTTCTGCCAACATGGTGCAGATTTCATCCATGTTTGAATACGAATCTCTGGTAACATGAAAACAATGGTTCATACTTTCTGGATCCAAGGAAATAGCAACAATATTGTTGGCTCCAATATCCGCAGGAGTGAAGCTAACTTGATTTTTCGCCGTGGTACTGATTCCATTTTTTATCATAAAGCGCAACAGTCGAATCGATATGTCATAATTAAAACCCCGTCCATCAATGGATGGCGAAATAAGAGCAGGACGAAAAATTCGTACTGGAAATCCAGCTTCCATGGCTTTTAGCATCACTTGTTCAGCAGCCCATTTACTTTGACTATAGCCGAAATCTAAGTGTTCCATGTCGCGGTTGCAATCGCTCTCAAATAAGGTTTCTTTAACCGACCAACCAAAAATAAAGGTGGTAGAAATATAATTGATGGCTTTGATTTTTTTTGCGTTGGCGAACGTTAAAACCGACGTTGTTCCCATGACATTCGCGTCGCGCATGTTCGCATAATCCAATAAATAGTTGACCCGTGCTCCATTGTGGTATATGGCATCAATGCATGAAGCTAAATTATCCCAGATCGTCGCATCTAATCCGAACAGGGGTTTGGTTAAATCGCCACAACAAACCCTTACCCGGGTGTTAAAGGCATTCCATTGTTCGGGGGTTGGATGCGTAGTTTCAAAAGCATGCTTTAGTCGTTTTAATCCCTCTTCTTCATGGGGCGCTCGTAATAAAACATACAGCGTACTTTGGGTTATTTCGAGTAGGCTTTTTAGTAAAAAGGGACCAAAAAAACCGCTGGCTCCCGTGAGTAATATGTTTTCGGTAGGCGTTGATTCCTCCTTCCATTTGATGGGATCACCAACCAAGGACGAAGAGGCATCGTTCTTCATCATTGCCTGTTCTTCCTCGGTGTACATGGCATGAATGGCCAACAACATTTTTTTAAAAAGAAACGTGGACTGTGGTTTTAGATCCAAGACATCCTGTAAAACTTGGGTTAATTCTTGAATTGCGATGCGCTGCAAGATGCGTAAATCCAGCTCTTGAGATAGGTGACTAAAACCGTGATTCGATAAAAGTTGTGCTACGTCATGAGCAAATTCAACGATCCGAATGGAGTCAAATCCCAACTCTACTAGGTTGTTTGATTCCGATCCTGTTAGCCCATAGCTTGTTAATAGGGCAGCAATAGGGGTCGTCAATGATCCTGGCTTTTGCGAATCGGTAAGGATAACTTTTTCGCTTAATTGTCCGGAAAGATACAGGTCTTGGAGGTGAGATCGTCTTAATTTACCCGAACTCGTTTTGGGAATATTCCTAGGAGGTAACAGTATTAATTTGTCCATACCGATCCCTAAATAAGCGGATACGTTTCCGTTGAGATCGGCGAAATCGGGAAGGGGTGCTCCTTTTTTGCATTCAGCAACTACGATTAACCGTTCTCCATCAGAGGAATCTTCTGAAAAAGCCGCGACACATCCTTTCCGAATCGATGGGTGTTTTTCAATGATGGATTCTATGTCTTGTGGATAATAATTTAACCCTCGAATCAAAATCATATCCTTTACCCGGCCACAAACGAATAAACTTCCTTCATGCAAGAAGCCAAGGTCTCCGGTTCGTAGCCAGGTGCCTTCTTGGCCCGGTAATATTGCCTCAAAAAGGGCTTGGGTTAATGCGGGTTTATTCCAGTAACCTTTACACTTACCCGTTCCTTGTAACCAAATTTCTCCTATGCCTTCTTGGACCTCCACGTTCGATTCCCCTTCTTCCCTTACGATCCGGATTTGGGTATCCCCAAGGGCCTTACCGCAACTTTGAATGGCGATGGACGCTGTTGTATCGTCAAAAATGATGGTGTGTTGTTTCAGCGCTTTTGATTGCAAGGAAACAGAATGCTTGCCATAATTGGTTACCGCTAGGGTGAATTCTGCCAACCCGTAGGCCGCGAAAAACACCGAAGAGTTTAATCCCACCGTTGAAAACCGCTGTTTAAATCTTTCGCAGGTTACCGGGTTTACCGGTTCCGCTGCCGTCATAACAAATACTAGGCTGCTGAGGTCAAAGGATTTGAATTCCTCAGGGTTTATTTTACCTTCCCGCAGGCAGTATTCATAAGCAAAATTAGGTGCTGAGGTCGCTGTACCTCGAAATCGAGTAATCGTTTCAAACCAAAGGGCAGGCCGTTGGATAAAATCCAGGGGAGAAAAACAATAGGTCGTTCCGCTTTTAAGTGCAAAAAAGAGATAGTACCCAATGAGTCCCATGTCATGGTATTGAGGCAACCAAGACACGCCTATGGGTTTATGGTCAACCACTGCATCGCAATTGCTTAGAATGTTCTCTTGATGCACCATTACGCCCTTGGGATCATTGGTAGAACCACTTGTGTACTGTAAGAACATTAAATCGTTGGAACAATCTTCCCAAAAGGGTCCTACCGGAGTGGTTACATCAGAGGTGATAATCCAAGGTAAATTCCATAAGGGATGTTTTTTTAAGTTCAAGGAAATAACCGAATGTTTAGCCATATTAACCCGCATGGACCAATAAAGCGTACGATCGGTTAGAATGGCTACCGCATCGCAGTCCTTCGCAATAAAGGTCATCTTTTCAAGAGCGGCACTAAATCCATTGGATGCCGGTGGATAAACGGGAACAGGTATTAAACCTGCACGAATACAGGCAAAAAATGCCACCATCATTTCCAATCCAGGGGGGTAGGCAAGAAGAACACGATCCCCCGATATTAGCCTTTGGTTGTGGACCAAGGATGTCGCCAAGGCTACACTGCGTTGGTCAAATTGTTCGTAGGTATAGGAGGCTTGTACCTGGCCATGGATGTCGAGAAAAACATACAGCAGTTGATGGGGATGTTCTTTTACATTATCCTTAAAAACATCAATAAATGTTCGTTTATCCCTTCGCATTATGGCTTCGCCTCGATAACGAAGTTAATAAAAGTTGTGTACTTTCGCCTTATGCAGAACCCGGACATGCTGAAAGCCATTGAACGCGATCTTTTGCCCTTCAAAAAGAGAAAATTAGCGTTGGTTTGGGTTCAGATTATCGCTACCTTGTTTGGTCTATATGGTTCTATTTTATTAGGATTTTGGGCTATTTCACATGCTCCCATACTGTTAGGATTTTCCCTTCCATTAACTACGGTGTGTATGTGTAGATCTTATGTGCTATTGCACGACTGCGGTCATAAAAGCCTTTTTCGGCATGCCTCTCTAAATAACGCAATAGGACACCTTATGGGGTTTGGGATTTTAATCCCGCATTCCTTATGGAAATTTATCCACGATGCCCATCATAAAAACGTAGGTAATTTAGAGCAAAGAGCGTTCAACCCCGAAATTTGGACATTAACGAAAAAGGAATATTTAGCCGCTCGGACATGGAAGCGAATGGCTTATCGTTTTCTCCGATCCAGGTGGACCCGTTTTACCCTCACACCAACCATAAACCTGGGGTTGATTTTTCGTTTGGTTTCAAAAAAATATAGTACGGCAGCCAATGTTTCCGTTGTCTTACATGATGCCGCTTATGTACTCATTGGGTATGTTCTTCTTACTTTTTATCCCGCGTCAACGCTTTTTTGTCTTTTGTATCTTCCCTTGGTGGTATTCTATTTTATCGCTTCTTATACGTTTTATGCCCAACATCAGTTTGAAAACACCTACTGGGAAAATGAGGATGGATGGAATTATAAAAAGGCCTCCTTTTACGGGGCAAGTTGTATTGAAGCCCCTGCTTGGTTTCGGTTTCTGACAGGAAATGTGATTTATCACAACCTGCATCACCTTCAGTCAGGAATTCCCTTTTATCAATTGCACCATGCCCATGTGTGCTTGAAGGAAAAATATGCCTACCCATGCTTTTCCCTATGGGATGTTTGGAGCATGCTTGATGCTAAAGTTTGGGATGAAGACCAAAAACGTTTGGTTCCTTTTCCTCGTTAGGCTAACCACCCAGAAGCCAAGGGTATTAAATAGGCGGGAGCAATAAACAAGGTCATCTCATAAACGCTGTCGTATATCAATCCTAATCCTTGCATTCCCTTTCCCGGTTTATAATATGTATCCGTCCGCTCGTCTTTTAATTGAATAAAGCGTAACCCTAGGGGAAAATGAATGATGTAGAAAATAAGAACGGATAGGGCGTAAGCTAAAAGGTAGGACCACGTTTCCGAATGCAGGGCGATATAAAATAATACCACCGCATTGCAAATTCCCAACACCATCATGCCAACCGGGTTATTCATGGCTCGTCTCGTGTATACCCATTGTTCCAAAGGGAGTGATTTTAACGATTGGTAATCGGAAAACGCAGCATAGAGGGATCCCGCTATCACCAAAACGAAACCCAAGACAATTAGATAAAAACCTGAGGTTCTTTCCACGGAGGAAATAAGGTATGCGGGCACGCAAAACGCAGGGCCTTCTACCAAAGCGCGTTGTAGAATTTCAACGAATTTCGGAAGGTACTGGGTCCCAACGAAGACCGTTCCTTTCCGCATCCCTGCGAAAAAAAGCCCAAACTCTATGCATAAATGCCAGCAAACGCTACTGAGGTAGATAATCCAGAAAGAACCCCCAAGGGTGCCTTGCAAACCAAGGGTAGTGGCAAGGATAAAGAGCAAAAGAATCGTGTTGTATTTACCATGATGGGGACTGGTGAGTCGAACGGAATACATCTCAATATAAGGAATTACCATCAAGCGTTAGCCCGGTTAATGGGCAATTCATCCACGTGAGCATGGTGGGCATTAAGTCAACTATTTTTCCATCATTGATTACATTTTGCGTGAAGTTCGGCGTGCGTACCACATACCATACGCGGCGCGTTTGCTGGAGATTGTCTTGCCCTCCGTGTCCGGTCCCCTCCCCACCGTGGTCGGTGGTAAGGACCACCATCCACTCCTCATTATATTGTGCTTCACGCTCCTTCACTTTTGCCATTAACTGGCCCAGGTAATTATCGGTAATTTCTATAGAAGAAAGGTATTCTAACGAG
>JBJTWF010000145.1:0-7072 GCA_046081565.1 Flavobacteriales bacterium
CAAAGAAACGAGCGTTGGAATAGGTTCTTTCAACAGTGCCTCTAATTCCGACAAATCGATATGCCCTTGCGCATCAAGGTTTAAGTTATGTAACTCAACCTTAAATCGGTCGCGATACATTTCCACCGTATGTCCAACGGCGTGGTGTTCAATCGAGGTGGAGATGATGCGCTTCACCCCTAATTCTTGTACCGCAATATAGCAAGCCAAGTTATCTGCTTCCGTTCCTCCAGAAGTAAAAAACAGTTCTGAGGGCAAGCAATTCAAATGCTTGGCAATATTGCGTCGAGAGGTTTCCAAAAGTGCCTTTGCCTCACGACCAAATGCATGACTAGAAGATGGATTTCCAAAGTGATGTTGAAGCACTTTAATCATGGCTTCGGTTACCTCTGGCGCTATAGGCGTTGTGGCAGCATTATCCAAATATACCCGCATTCTTTTTCTTTTTGCGAAGATACGAAATCAATTTCTTTCTTACCTTCGTTGGTATGCAACGCCTAATCCTTGCGAACTTTTTATCTTTTATCCTGCTCGTTAATGGACAGAGTGAACGAAAATTCAATCCCGCAGGGATGCTTTCGTTAGGCGGAAGAACCACGGTTAGTTTATTCAACGATCACAAAAATGAAATGACTGGAACCGGTGTTGGGGGTCAATTTCGCTTACGTTTTGCAGATGCCGTGAACACCGATTGGTTTTTTGATTACATCACTAGTGATATATTAAATTATGCCCATCGCACGGATTATCACATTGGATGGAGTGTCTTGTATTATCCGATAAACCACCTCTCCTATTATCACCAGCGTGAAGTTTTTAAACCGAAGTGGCGCCCATATATTTTAGCAGGCCATTGTTTCGATTATTCCAAAATTGAAGCAAAAGATGGTACAAATTCCTTAGACGGTCCATTGTATGCTGAACGTTGGAGTTCTGCGGTACAAGCCGGTTTGGGTACACACCTGGAATTATCTCCAAGGTTTGACCTTTCACTGACCGGGCAGTATATGATACATTTAGGTAATCACATTGAAACCGAATACGATTTTACCACGGGGACGCTAAATTTTCTTGAACATAAGGGAACTTCCTTAGCGGGGCACCTGTTGGTAACCTTGAGTTTGAACTATAAAATTGCCAAGTTATGGGGATTCAACAGAAGATAATACCCTTATTCTTGCTTTTAAATTCGGTAGTGTTTAGCCAAGAAAAGCCTAGCTATTTTCAGCCCTCTTTGCTTCGTGCGAGCGCCACCATTGCCCCTACACGTTTCTACACAGAGCAAACTACGGTTGCATTGATCAATGGGTTTGTTGAGTATGTATTAGAACCCAACATCAGTGTTCGCGGTGAAGCAAATGTTATGGCTCCAAACGGTAAACTGTTGTTTACTGATTCACCGGAAAAATTTCCGCGCAACTATACTGCTATATATGCTGGATTTGGGTATCACTTTGGAAAGAAAAAATGGAAACTTGACCTACACGCCGAACCGGGAATTGCCATTGCAGAAATGGCACAAGATCCTTACTTTAATAATCCATCGCGCTTTCGATTTAGTGCATGTCCTTCGTATCAATTAAAAGCAGGGACCTCCATTTACTTCTCCAAATTCTGCCACTTTTTTGCTGAATTTAACTATGGAAATGGTTGGATTCGTAAAACGCCATTATCCTCTATATCCATATCCCAATACGGGATAAGTGCTGGATTAGGCTTTCATTTATTAACAAAAAAACTATATTAATTGCTATGTCGAAGGTAATGCTACTTGGAATTTCGTTGTCTATCGTATTAGGGTTACTTCAATGTACTACTACGGCTCAAAAACAGCAAGGCATTTCAAAGGTTAAGCCTGGAGAACCTACTAGAAAAGATGGGGACTCCGTACTGACACTAATCGCCGTTGGCGACATAATGTTAGGAACTAATTATCCAAACCCATCCTATTTACCTCCCGATAAAAGTAATATTCTATTGCCCGTCAGAGACATTTTAAGGTCTGCACACCTTACGTTTGGAAACTTGGAAGGAACCGTTTTGAACGAAGGAGGGGAAGTAAAACAATGTAATGACCCCTCAAAGTGCTACGCCTTTCGTCAACCGGAATACCTCGTGGATTTTCTCAAAGATGCTGGATTTGACCTGTTATCGTTAGCCAATAACCACATGGGGGATTTTGGCCAAACGGGAAGAGCAAATACGCAACGGATATTAAAGGAAAAAGGCATTAAATATGCAGGGTTGGAATCCTGCCCTTGGGATACGATTCATGTCAATGGAAAAGTCATAGGAATAACCGCCTTTGCACCCAATAATGGCTGTTTAAAGCTCAATGATTATTCCATAGCACTGGAAGTTCTCAAAAAACTTAAGAAAATAAGCGATCTCGTTATTGTTTCCTTTCACGGAGGAGCGGAAGGGCCTTCGCGAACCAATGTTCCCCGAAAAACCGAAGAATTTGTTGGTGAAAACCGTGGTAATGTATATGAATTCGCTCACTTAATGGTAGATAACGGTGCGGACATCGTACTAGGCCATGGTCCTCATGTTACAAGGGCGATTGACTGTTACAAAGGGAAGTTTATCGCTTATTCTATGGGTAATTTTGCTACTTACGGTAGGTTCAGCCTTTCGGGGGTTAGTGGCATTGCCCCTATCTACAAACTTTACATCAACAAAAACACAGGAAATTTCATCAAAGGTGAGGTCATCTCCATACAGCAACTAGGAGAAGGCGGGCCAACGATAGATCCTAACCGACAAGTACTGAATGAAATCAAGCGCTTGTGCAATGTTGATTTTCCTGAAGTGCCTTGGTTATTCAATGAAGACGGTTCCTTTCGTCTCAAATGATAAACATGAAGCACTCGTTAGGGTAATGCTGTAAATTAATTTGATCGGCTACAGGCTTGGCTAACAAGGGGTAAAGTGGTCTTTGAAAGCGCACCAAATCCACCAATGACATCCTTGATGTTTTGAAATCCTCGGGCTTTCAATATAGAGGCTGCTATCATGCTTCGATATCCACCAGCACAGTGCAAAACCAGTTCTTTATCACGCGGAATTTCCCCCATATGATCATTTATAAAATCCAAGGGAAGGTTGGGAACACCCGTGATGTGATCTGCTTCGTATTCACCGGGTTTGCGCACATCGATCAATATTTCATTGGACGACAAACCGGTTTCAACTTGCTTCGCTTCCAAACGATCAACGCAATCCAAAGTACCATTCCATGCTTGAATCCCCCCCTCTAAATATCCCAACACGTTGTCATACCCTACACGAGACAACCTGCGGACGGTTTCCTCTTCCTTCCCTGGTGGGGTGATGAGGATAATCTTTTGATCAACACTTGGGATTAAAGCCCCTACCCAAGGTGCAAATTGCCCCTCGAGTCCAATAAAAACACTTCCCGATATAAACCCTTTGGAGAATTCCCCCGCTGGACGGGTATCGAGCAGCAATACATCCTCCTCCCTGTTTTCCAATGCTTCCGCATTCAATGGAGTCAATCCCCTGGACATTACTTGATCAAAAGGGGTGTAACCCAACTTATTCATGGCCACATTCTGACCGAAATATGCAGGTGGCGGGAGCAAACCATCGGTCACCTCACGTACGAAATCTTCCTTCGACATGTCCGCTCTCAACGCGTAATTGGTGCGCTTTTGATTTCCTAAGGAGTCAAAGGTTTCCTTAGACATGTTCTTGCCGCAGGCACTGCCCGCTCCGTGTGCTGGATAAACTATGATATCATCCGATAAAGGTAAAATCTTATTTCTCAAGGAGTCAAACAAGGTCCCTGCTAATTCCTCTTGCGTCATGGAAGCCGCTTTTTGCGCTAAATCTGGACGACCCACATCACCAATAAACAGGGTGTCACCGGAGAATAAGGCCGTTTCTTTACCCTGTTCGTCCAACAACAAATAGCACGTTGACTCCATGGTATGGCCCGGGGTATGAAGGACCTTAATATTGCATTTTCCAAACGTTAGAACCTCTCCATCGTTGGCGGAATAAAAATCAAACGTAGGGGAAGCATTGGGCCCATAAACAATCGGGGCGGATGTCGCCTTTGATAAGTCCAAATGACCAGAGACAAAATCGGCGTGAAAATGGGTTTCGAGAATAAACTTTAGTTTTACATTATCCGCGTTCAAGCGCGACAAATACGGCGACGTTTCGCGAAGTGGGTCTATGATGACTCCCTCGCCTTCCGATGAAATATAGTAGGCTCCTTGCGCCAAACATCCTGTATAAATTTGTTCTATTTTCATAAGGCAAAGATAAGGTAAAACTAGTGCGTGATTGGTGAATTAAAAAACAACTCCTTTACGATAATACCAACACCCATAATAAGGATAAACCATCCAAATGCGGACTTTAATCGATCTCCAGCGATTCGTTTGCTAACCGAAATTCCAAAAAGCATTCCTAGAAGCGCGAGAACAGTTACCGAAGATAATAAAGTCCAATCCAAGGGGATGCGCTCGATATCACCTATAAACCCAAAGAGTGACTTCGCAGCAATAATCAACAAAGAAGTGCCTACCGCCTGTTTCATGGGAAGGTTACTAAAAAAAACCAATGCAGGTATTATTAAAAATCCACCACCAGCCCCTACAAGTCCCGTTAAAGTTCCTACCAGTACTCCTTCCAACAACATAATAACATACCAATAACTTTTCCTGGAATCTGAAGGAGCTACTACCTTTTGTTTTCGAATCATGGCTATCGATGCCACCAACATTAATAAGGCAAACAATAAGAGTAGGAACAAGGGTTTGGTTACGCTAAATTGATTCCATTCGATTAAAACCGAGGGTATACTTGGTAACAGATAACGACGTGCAATGAAAACGGCAATGATGGAGGGAAGACCAAACACAACTGCACTTTTAAATGCACTTCCCCTAAACGGTATTTCGGCAGCACACCGACGAGGCTCGTGACACCCACAATAAAAAGCGAATAGGACGTAGCGGTGATAGGGTCAACATGAAAGAGATATACTAGAACAGGTAAGGTCAAGATAGAACCTCCTCCACCAATGATCCCAAGTGATATTCCTATAAGCAAGGAAGCGAGGTAACCTATAAGTTCCATAAAACAAAAGTAACATTAGATGGCTTATGTGAATATCTTACAGGTTACAAAGCGCGAACAAAAGACTTTACTGATGGTTTTATGAGTATGACATTTTTTGAGCGGAATGCCTTTGATGCGCTAGAACACCGATACAAAGTGCAGTTATTCAACAGCATTGTTGGGTTTAAAAACGTTTGTTTAATCGCAACCGAAAATCACCAGAAGCAAACGAATGTAGCGATCTTTAATTCCTTGGTTCATATTGGCTCAAATCCACCCCTGCTTGGCGTTGTTTTTCGACCGGATAGCGTAGCGAGGCATACGTACGAAAATATTCTGGAAACAACGTATTATACCATCAATTTAATCGCGGAAACGGATGTAGCGGCAGCACACCAAACTTCTGCTCGGTATGAAAGAACGGATTCTGAATTCAGCGCTACGGGTTTGACGAGTGCCTATAAAGAAGGATTCCATGCTCCGTATGTTGCTTCTTCTCCAATTGCATTTGGTTTAGTATTTCGAGAGAATATCCCATTGAAAATAAACGGCACCAACCTTATCATTGGCGAGGTTCAATGGTTGAAATTTCCTTCAGCAATCGTCGGTCCCGATGGTTTTGCAGATCTAACTGAGGCTAAAATCCTCGGTTGCATTGGCCTTGATGCCTATACTTCGGGGAACATAATTCATCGGTTCGAATATGCCAAAACGGATAAAATCCCCACAATTAAGTCATGAATCCCGAGGAAATTGATCGTATTATTGAGATGGCTTGGGAGGATAGAACACCCTTTGATGCCATACAAGCGCAATTTCAACTGAATGAAAGCGAAGTTCGCGCCTTGATGCGACGTGAATTGAAGCGAAGCAGTTACATCCTATGGCGAAAAAGGGTGGAAGATTCTGCTTTGAAGCACCTAAAGAAACGCATCCAAGGTGTAACGACGTTCAAAGCGAATGCACAGCGTCAAATTACCCTCAATAAATTAAGTAAGCGTTAGGGATGATCCCGGGTTTAATTGAATAAACCCTTCTGGTGGCACCTCGTAGGTTGGTTTGGCAAAAATACCTACGAGTCCGCGGCTTTCTTTTTGCTGGTCATGGGTGGTTAAAACGGTTTTAGCCTCGGTTTGTGCCCTGATTATTTCCGCCGCGGATAATCCTAAATTAACCATTCCGCCTAACAGTAGGGGTAATTTGTAGGTTGTTATGGTTGTTATTAATAAATCGACTTTGGGAAGTTTTGAATTTGACTTTACACCATGAGGGGCATAGAGAATTTGTTTGTCCTCTATTTGCAATGAAAACGCATGATGGGTTTGATTAAAAAGGCTGGTTTGGGTAAGTTGTTCCAACCCAAAGGGAGCCTGGTCCAAGGAAGCAAGGCGATCAAAATAATGCCAAGCCCTAATTTTGTTTAAGGCACGACGCTCGGCAAAAATGCGCGTATTTTTTGGGAAGGTGAGCAGCGTTTCCTTGTGGCAATGATCAGAGAAGGGATGAGAAATAAAAAGTATAGGTTCTTTATGCGCTGGAAAGGTAAAGGGCCCATAGGACTTTGTGCGCTTTTGAAGAGAGAACCAAGGGTGAAAATCAGCTTGTTCCGTAGTAAACCAAGGATCAATAACCAAGGTAAAATCATGGGTCTCAATACACCAAGAGCTATCGTCGGTTAGTTTTGTAATTTTCATGGATTTTTTGTTGTCACCAATAGATTAGATACGTCAAAACCTTTCTCATTCCCCGTCAAAGGTAGTAAAACAAGCGATTAAAAGCGCGGAGAATCTAATGTTTGCAACCATCAGAACGGAAAGGTAATGCATATAATTATAATGATCTTACCCACTTAAATAGGAGCATTATTTTGATCCAGAAGATGCACGCAAGCATCTTTGAAAAGGTTAGTTTATTCGCGCCTTTAAGCGAATGACGAATTTTGAATTATATTTTCGTTCAAACCGGAGGAGATTGGCTA
>JBJTWF010000146.1:0-10050 GCA_046081565.1 Flavobacteriales bacterium
TTTACGTATTTTGACGTTGGGTTGGGGGCTATTTATTCGTATCAAACCGATGTTGAAAAAGTAACCACCGAAGCCGATAAGGGTTTCACGGTCGGTTTTGCTGCATTTCACGTCAATAACCCTCGATACTCCTTCTATAACTCAAGCATTCAAACCATTCCAATCCGATATGCTGTTTTTGCCAATGGAAACCTTGGAGTAAAAGTGACAAGCGGAGTCCTGCAACCAGGAATCTATTTTCAAAGACAAATGAAATCCAATGAGTTACTATATGGAATCGCCTACAAACAACTAATACGAAAAGCCTCTTGGGAAACAGACAACATAAAGGAAATTGCGTTTAGTCTCGGGATTTTTAGTCGGTTAAAAGACGCTATCGTATTAAAAACCATGGTTTTTTATGGACCCTTGTCGGTAGGATTTGCGTACGACATTAATGTTTCAAGGCTTTCTTTGGTATCAAACTTCAAAGGAGGATTTGAAACGTTTGTCCGCTATGATTTAAATAATTTTAACCGTAAAAAGTTAAGAGTTAAATAATTATTTAAGGAATCCCAGATGCTGCGACGACAGATCAGCTTGGAATAAATCATTAGAAAAGAATCCGTCTTTATCGGCCATTGATGCCCACGTGGCTACCTTTAGGTTTGGATCGTATCGAAAATGGGTATCGTCATTCACCGAATTAATGTTAGGTCCTAGGTTGGTTGGGGGAGACCAAACACCATTTTCCAGTCGACAGTAGTAAATGTCATAACCCCCATATCCGGCAAGGGCATCAGAACTAAAGAACAACAAATCTCCTTTGGAAGTAAGGAACGGCGTTGTTTCGTTTCCTTCGGTATTAATTTCTTTGGGTAGCCGTGTAGCGATGCCAGATTGGTCGTCTTTTATGGGAAAGTAATACAGATCCAATCCTGTTTCTGTTGCTTGTCTATCGCTTATAAATACCATAAAATTGCCATCAGGACAGGAATCGGTAACGGTTGCACCACCCTCAAAATAGTCTGTATTTACCTTTTTCCCTTTGATCAATGTTGCGGATTCCCAACGAAAGGGCTCTTCTGAAACGATTTCAAATAGGTCTGAACTTTTGGTTGTTTTTTCTGCTTCTGAAGTATTGATGGTTAAATAGGCGTGTGTTCCCGTTAGATTAACATGGCTCATGGCATCGAAACCATTGGTGTTCAGTGGTTTGAAGAATTCGGAATTCAATTGGAAATCCATTTTTATAGGATCCCAAGTAGCGTAATACATGTCTTCAAAATAACGCATATCATCGGGGTTGATATTTTCTCCTGTAGTTTCAGGTCTACGCGCTGTGAAAATTAAGCCTTCACCACCATTTACGAGGATAGGAGCGTATTCGTCCTCCAACGAATTGATTTCGGATGAAAGCGGTTTTCTAATTAATTTTTCTCCAGCTTTTTGAGCGATCAAGTACAATTCACATTGGGCTAAATACAGGTCAATCCCGTTTTCTTTGGATAGTTTTTGACCCAATTTAATGGAGGCTTTCTTGTACCCATCCACAGCAAGGTCCATGTTCCCTAAGCGATGGTATATTTTCCCGAATAATTCAAAAAAATCAGCATCTACCGATTCTTTTTCTGGTAGGTTTTTTAAGGCGGTTTTGATATAACTTTCCGCAGTATAAAAACTAGATAAATCATAATGGCATTGGGCCATTAAATAGTTTACCATCCAATATTCCGCGTCGATTGCTTCCGCTTTTTTTAGTACTTCTAGGGCTTCGTTGGTCCTACCGGCAAGAAAGACTTGTTGACCGTTTTCGATGTATCGGTTTAAGGCGACCTTTTCAGGAACGGATAATTTCTTCTGACTCCAAAGGTTCATTGCCGAAAGGCAAATGAGTAGTAATGAGGATATTTTCATTTTCCGAAATTAATAAAGAATGATTTGGTTAGACGGTTTACGTAATAATTCTTGTTAACATCAAGCTATTAAAAAAGCCTTTTTGCTATCGTTCCCCGTTCCTTTTTGTGGTGAGCATCCAAAAAGGGCATCCAAAATGACTACTTTTATCCCTAATTATTACTCCGACTATGGCTTCAAAAACGGTGACGTTAATCGTTAAGCAATGTAATTCGCTTTTTGTTCCCGACCGCAACGCATCCGATTGGGGTGAGACACAAGATAACCTTCGATACCATTGGACCGACGAACTAGTGGTTCAAGAAATTGTCGAGAGTACTAATCCTAGTGAGGAAACCTATTGGTTAGCGGGAGAAAGCGATTCCTTGGGTAAATTTCGTTATCCGATTGAAGGGTTGCACCTCATTCGACTCGTTGATGTACATGGAATGCCTACGTATTTTGCTTTTTCTAAGTCGATTTTAGCTCAACGTACCGAACAAGAAATTGACGATAACCTTACGATTCAAGTGGAATTATTGGACACTGAACCTTTTGGAAATCCTATCCCCGGAATTTATTTAGCTTTAGCTGATTTTCCGAAAGAATTAAAGTAATGTTGATTGTACGGAATCTAAGGTTGTCTTATGACGAAAAAGTTTTCGCTGATGTTTCCTTTACCCTGAGGCCAAAAGCGATTTATGGTATCGTGGGGGAGAGCGGGGCAGGTAAGTCGAGTTTGCTCAATATTATTGCAGGGATTACCGATCCAGATCAAGGAGAAATGATGTTGGATGGCGTTCGGCTGCCTTATGCCTCCCAACAATTGGTGCCCGGTAGATCTCGTATTGCCCTGGTGCCTCAAGATTTTCAATTGGATCTGTATCATACCGTAGAAGAAAACGTTCGAGAGGCCATTCTCACGTATCCAGAACCCAAACGACAAAAAAAGGTTTCCGAAGTCCTGTCGTGGTTAAACTTGATAAAACATAAAAATAAGCTGGCTAAGGATCTTTCAGGTGGAGAAAAGCAACGCTTAGCGATTGCCCGAGCCTTGGCCAAGGATCCTGAGTGGTTGTTGCTTGACGAACCCTTTTCACACTTAGATTTTGCGCGAAAGAATACCCTGATTCAATATGTAAAGAACATTCCTGTTTCCCGTGGTATAGGAGTTATGGTTGTTTCTCACGAAGCCCATGATTTATTGACGCTTTGCGGTAAAATCGCCGTTTTATCACGCGGTAAATTGTCTTCCTTTAAAAAGGCACCAAACGTTTATTTTTCATTGAAAAACGTTGGGCATGCCCGATTGCTTGGGTGCGTAAATGAGATAAATCACGACGGAACTCTAATTCGTTTTAGACCGAGTCAATATGTATTAGACCCCGTGGGGATACCTTTAAAACTAAGCCGGTATTATTTCAATGGATTGGCTTATGTTCACGAGTTTAAAACCAGGAAGGATGAACCCGTTGTGCTCTATGCGCAAGGGGTTTTATCCCCATCGATCACCATTAAAATACTATAAATGAAGGTACAGCTTTGGTGGATATGGGTGAAAAAGGCAGGAGCCCGGTTTTCTCAGAAATCCGCTTTTTTTCATGCTGCTGCGCTTTCCTATTATGCCTTATTTTCACTGGTTCCCATGCTTTATTTGAGCTTGATAAGTTTTGGATCCCTAGTGGGAAAAGAGCGTTGTATCCAAATGATTACTGAATTGTTCCAACAAAACATGGGGATCTCAGATGTAAATGCCTTTACGGATTATATCCGAACCCTGATAGCCCAAGAATCTTCTTTGTTTTTTAATGCGATAATGTTTTTTGTTTTGATATATGCTGCTTCTGCCTTTATGGTATCGTTGAAGTTTAGCCTGAATGAATTTTTTGGGGTAGAACGAAATAAACGACAAAAAACGAATTTACTCCTTTCCTTTCTTTCCTTTAGAATCACCTCGATTGCACACTTGGCGTTGATGGGGTTTTTAATTTTTCTCTTTTATTTCTTACAAGTTTTGATATTTACTGTTATCGAACAATATTTAGTGTCCCATCCAATTTGGGAATTGGGGATTTTTAACCTAGTTCACCACAGCTTTTCTATGCTGTTAAATATGGTATTGATTTATCTGATGTTCCGGGTAGTTCAAAGTGGAACGTTATCCAAACCTTCTGCGCTCAAAGGGGCGATGATAACGGGGGTGCTTCTATATTTTAGCCAAGTAGCGGTAAAATACTATTTAAATCATTTCTTTTTTCTCGGTAAAGGAGAGGCCATTGGAAATTTATTTATACTGATGGCTTGGGTGTTTTACACCGCACAAATTATCTTTTTTGGAGCTTCATTAACCCATGTTATCGAGGTAGAAGGCCAACGGAACAACGTGGGAAACGATTAAAAGAACGATGGTGGTTTTCGAATGTCGATTTTTGCATCCCTGAAAATGGAGGATGTGTTTCGTATGCTTAGCAAAAAGGATTTGTTTCCACCGATAGGGGTCCAATAAAAACTAAGAGCCCAACAATGTAAATTACGATTCAGCGAAAGGTTCATATTGGTGATGCGTTGGGTTTGAACATCTACATTCACATTTCCGCCTAAATTCCACCTTTTAGTGAAAGAAACATCGCCTTGAATGGCTAAGGTTTGTAGCAATATCCAATCGGAGGGGTTGTTCGTTGTTTTTTGTGTATTTGCATTTACACTGAATACATGAGAGAAATTAATCTTCCATGGGATGTCAAAGTATATCGCTTGCTCTGGATGTAACGAAAAATAGGCATAATCACTGTTCCATGCAGATTGCGCATTGTTCGCCTTTTCCTCCAGTACTTTTCTTCCCTTCGCGGAGGTTATCGAAAATGTACTATTTATACCTGTAGTTAAAAACCTTCCTATACCTTGTCCTGAATTCCATGCGAAAGCACTTTTTGTTTTTCCAGTCGTATCCCAACTATAAACGCTGTACGTAGCCGTTGATACGATATTTAACCATTTGGCTGGACTAACGCGTAAATTAATGCTGAGGTCAGAAAGATTCATGGAGTCCTTCATAAAGTCATAGTTTCCTTGGATAGAAAATTGGTCTAATATTCGAATTTTCTTATACCCCGTCACGGTGTCTTTATCTGATTTCACCTTTAATTCTAGGGTATTGTTAATTCCAAAGGTGAGGTAGGAGGAACCGCTTACATTTCCTACCTGATAAATGCTGCGTTCGAAGGGCGAATAACTGATCGTACTTTGGTTGGGGCCCACGTTGGCAGTAATGAGCGCGTTGAGCTTAGGGACATAACGATATCCCATGCTAGGGGTCATAACATGCCGGAGGGTGGGTTTTCTTTTACCGACGAATCGGTAATAGCTGTAGTATACAGTCGTAGCGTTGATGTTGAAATTAACCTCGTTTCCTAACCCCGTTTTTTGCACCGTATCGGTGATGGTTTTATTGGACAAGGGGTCATAAGATTTTATGACTTGTTGGAAATTAATTTTGTTTCCTAGCGTGAGGTTCGGTGTCAATTTAATGGCGTTTTTAAACACGCCCAAGGTCGTTTGTATGGATGCGTTTTGACTCATACCATTCATGAACTGTTGACCAATGAGCGAAAGGTATAGTGGATTCAATAGGCTATCTTGAAACGTCGATTTATTTTGTCCTTCCATGTTATAACTAATCCCCAGCCGTTGTATGGCTTTAGCAACCTCTGTTTTGGGATTAGTAATCATTTTTCCAAAGGGAAAAATTCGAGTAACATTAACATTCAATACGGGAGACACCAAAGCGATTGATTTTGCTATTGAATTTTGACGCAGTGACAATTTTGCCCCCATGGTTACCGGTTTACCAATAAAGTTTCGATTCAAGTTTATGTCAGAATTAAAACTGTTTTTAAAATAATCCGGGTTAATGGGGTCGGGATTGTTTTTAGCGGTGTTGTCCGATATAAAATTCACATTCGCATTAAAATTCCAATACGGATTTGATTTTAGAGCCTTAGAATGATTCCACGCAAGGGTCAATTTATTGTTTTTTGTATAACTCGGAAACCCATTGTTAAACTGTTGGAAACCCATTGAAAATCTCCCAGAATACCCGTATCGTTTGGAATAGTCTAATTCATTGCGTAAGCCCCAGCTTCCTCTGCTGTAGAGGTTCGCATAGATCGTCGTTTGAAGTTTCGGATTGATCGGGATATAGTAACCGAGGTTTTGAAATCCAAATCCATAAGCGGAGGAAGGAATAAACTCGGGGAAAATGAGTCCTTTCGTTCGTTCTTTTTGTTGGGGAATTATAGCAAAGGGTAACCCAATGGGAGTCGGTAACCCACTGATCCATAGATTCATGGGACCTGCGACAACGCGTTTATTTGGAACAACAACCCCTTTGCTCAAAAGAAAATGATAATGTGGTTCCTCCTGATCGCAGGTGGTTAATCGGCCGTTAGTTAAATGAATTTCATCGTTGTCAAATCGTTTCGCTACACCCATGTGAAAATAGAATTCATCTTGCTTTAGCTTAAGGTCTTCAATAAAGGCTTTGTTGGTCTTGGTATTTAAGCGCATGCGATGACAACCTAAGGTTTCACCTTCGTCCACAAAGGTTGGAAGCTCAAGCATAGCACTATCTTTTCCATAAATAAAGCTGGCTTCAATTTCATTTTTTTCCAGATCGATAACGATGCTCCCCGCAGTGAGTCGACTGGTCTTGGTTTCAACATAGGCTCCACCATAGAGGTAGGCACGTTTTTCTTTAACAAGGTAGAAACTGGAGTCTCGCGCACCGTAACGAACGATATCGGTCATTCGATCATCAAATTTAGACAGGGTGTCTTTAGGAATTTTTTGAGCGCAAATGCCTTGGGGAAGAATGACAATTATTAACATCCCATAGAAGAAAAGTATCTTTCTCGATAATGAGTCGTTAAGAATATGCATCGTATTTTCGAAACCTGTTCATGGAAGATCACACAAAGCTATCAAAATTATACTGGGTTTCTAGCCGAACCCTAATTCTATTTTTCGGAATAACCTTTCTTATCCATGGAAAGGGGTATAGCCAGACCCAAGGGGTTAAAGCCAAAATTAACACGGTAGTGATCGACGCAGGACATGGCGGGAAGGATCCGGGGTGCCACGGGGGATTCGCCCATGAAAAAGAGGTTTGCTTGTCGATGGCACTCAAGCTTGGAAAACGAATTAAAGAACATTACCCTCACATTAACGTGGTATACACCCGACAAACCGATGTGTTTGTGGAGTTAATTGAAAGGGCAAATATTGCGAACAAGGCGAATGCGGATTTATTTATTTGCATCCATGCTAATTCTGGAGCGAGCAGTGCCTACGGAACGGAAACCTATGTGCTCGGATTGCATCGTACAGAGTCTCAACAAAAGGTAATGGAAAGGGAGAATGCCATTGTATCCTTGGAAGAAGATAAAGGAGCAAAATATAAGGCTTTTGATCTCACTGCCGATGCGATGATTGCGATTCAACTCCAACAAAACGTCAACCTGAATAATGCCATTAAATTTGCACAATTTTTACAAAAAGAATTTAAAGCCATAGGTAGGAGCGACAGGGGGGTAAAACAAGCAGGATTCTTGGTGCTATATAAAACAGCGATGCCAAGTGTTTTAATTGAAACAGGCTTTTTAACCAACCCAAACGAAGAGCGCTTCCTGGGGAACATTCAAGGGCAAGACCAAATGGCGAAAGCGATGTTTGAAGCGTTTGTTTCCTACAAAGCCCAATACGAAGGTAAAACCATTTCGAGTCCCGCACCCCCTCCAAACCCGCCGAAAGAACCTGTAGCGCCCGATCCTAAACCAATCGTTCCGAAAGAAGTAGGTTCCGGGCCTGGGCCTGCCAATGAGGTTTTCTTTACGATACAAATATTGAGTTCGGATTCAAAAGTGTCTTTGTCGAGCCCAAAGTTCAAAGGATTAAAAGTGTATGAATACCGTCAGGATAACGTGTATAAATACTACACCGGAATTTTTGTGAAAGACTTGCCAGGGGCAAAAAAATACCGCGAAGAAATGGTTGAAAAAGGTTTTTCATCGGCCTTTGTGATTGCTTTCTCTGGCCAAGAACGAATTAGTATTGAAAAAGCTATTAAATTAGCAGAAAAATAACCTTTTGAAGCGTTCTAAAGAATTATTAGCGGGGTTCATTGCCATTTTGGCTATCGTTATGTTGGTCTTCGGCATTAACTTTCTAAAGGGGTATAGCCTTTTTGGAGGCGATGATACGTACACCGCCTACTTCCCGAATTCTGCTCAAGTTATGGTGTCTGCCAATGTAACCTTGAATGGTGTGGTCATTGGTAAGATACTTAAGATTGACAATGTCCCTTCAAATCCGATAAATCGTCGGGTTAAAATCACGTTTAGCATCAGCGAATCCAACATTAAATTACCGAAAGGTAGTATTGTAGAACTAGGCTCTTTAGACCTGCTTTCCAAAGGATTGTCGGTGATCTATCCCCCCCTGCAGAATAAAGGATTTTACACGGCCGGAGCCGAAATTCCTGGACGGATGTCAGCCGACATGTTCTCCCAAGTAAAGCAATATGCAGACCCCATTTCTCAAAAAATTCAATCGCTGATTGTCAACATTGACGGCATGGTGAGTTCTTTGTCCGGCGCGTTTGATGGAACAGAAAAAAGTGGAATTTCTTCGAGCATTAAGGAATTGAAAATTACCATTCATAAAATTGGTGTGTTGGCGGAGAGTATCCATGGTTTTGTTGGAGACGAAAAATTGAAATTTGAACGAATCATGGACAACGTGGATGGGATTACGCTCAACTTGAAAAAAGGATCCGATCAACTATCCTACCTGTTGGGAGATGCTAAAAAGATTACTGAGAATTTGGTCTCAACGGATTTCAAAAGGGCATTTTTAGATGCAGAAAATGTGCTGAAAAAGGTTACGATGCTCATGGAGGAAATTGAGCAAGGTCACGGAACGATCGGGAAACTTTTAAATGACGATAAATTGTACGATGAATTGGTTGAAACAAACAACGATTTACAGGCTTTAGTTAAGGACTTGAAAGAGCACCCCGATCGATATGTACATTTTTCGCTTATCGACAAGGATAAACTTAAGTTAGACGATAAAGAAAGAAATAAACTATACAGGTTGCTAGATTCTATTCCAGAATAAACATATGGTATCCATCTTACTTTTTGCGCTTCTTTCGCTTGTTTCCATAGGCTTATTTGCGTGGAGAATATCAGGTATTATAAAGCAGATTAGGCTTGGCAGGGAAATAAACCGTTCGGACCAATCAAGAGAACGTTGGAAAACAATGTTGTTGGTGGCATTCGGTCAAAAGAAAATGTTCAATCGTCCGATACCAGCCATTTTACATTTTATCTTTTATGTTGCCTTCATAATTACACAAATCGAGTTGCTGGAAGTATTTATTGACGGATTAACGGGGTCCCATCGCTTCTTTTATCATGCTGGCCTTGGTTCGATTTATACCTTCGTAATTAGTGCTATCGAAATCCTTTCGGTCCTGACGTTTGTGGCAACAATACTTTTCTTAGCGAGAAGAAACATTATCAAATTACCACGGTTTACCATGGCTGAATTGAAAGGATGGCCTCGCAAGGATGCAAACCTTATTCTTTTGTTTGAGTTGCTTCTAATCGTTTTTATTTTCATGATGAATACCGCAGACCAGGCCTTGCTGAATATTACACAAAAAGAATCGTATGGGTTTGCCATTAGCCAACAGATAGCCCCTATTCTTTTTACGCAAGATTCTGATGTGAATACCTTGGCGATGGTTTCAAGCATGGGGTGGTGGGGACATTTAATCATGGTTTTTCTTTTTCTAAATTACCTTCCATACTCCAAGCATTTACACATTTTATTCGCCTTTCCTAATACCTATTTTTCAAACCTCAAACCGTTAGGACAATGGGCAAATATGGATACGGTGCAGGAAGAAGTCAGACTTATGCTCGATCCTTCTGCTGATCCATACGCAGCCTCATCGGACAATCCAGAGCCGCAACGGTTTGGTGCCAAGGATATCAATGATCTAACGTGGAAACAACTGTTGGATGCCTATGCCTGTACCGAATGCGGAAGATGTACTTCCGTTTGTCCTGCAAATCAAACCGGTAAATTGCTGTCTCCGAGAAAAATTAT
>JBJTWF010000147.1:0-10800 GCA_046081565.1 Flavobacteriales bacterium
AACTACATTGAATTGAGCGGTTTTACCATTTTCAAGAGTTACGTTGAAGATGTACATTCCATTATTCAATCCTTCTAACGAATAATCAGCAGCGCCATTAACAAGGATCAAGGATTGGTTAGAAACCACTTTACCTGCAACATCCGTTACTACCACGATGGCTGCGCCCTCTCCTTCAATAGACAACGTAATGTTATCGTTTGCAGGGTTCGGATACGCCTTTCCGTCGATGGTATTCGCTTCAGATAGTCCAATGCTATTAGCATCAATTACATGAAGTACGAGCGCATTAGGAACATCGGTTCCAAATCCGGCAGCATAATAAGTACCGTCGCTTTCGATTGGAGACATCGGTTGTGCATACCAGTTGTAGTTCCAAGTATGGTCTCTAAGGCTTTCAAAACCGAGGAAAACATCAAGGTTTACGGTTTGAGCACACGCTAAATAACGAACGTCATTTTCTAAAACTACTGCCTGGTCAAATGCACCATAAACTAAATCACCTTGTAAGTCACTAGGATAATAGTAATATCCTCCAGCGACTTGAGTCAAGGTATTAAAACCAAAGTTTGCGTCGTTGAGGTCAACAAAAGCGTCTTCCCACTTGTAAAGGGTCAACGCAATTTCCTCGCCGTCGAGGGTAACCCCAGAGGCGGCCAAAGTGGTGGCAGAGAAATGTAACCCTGTAGCCGCAATTCGGCTAGCGTTAGGATCTTTCAATACCGTACAGATTGAATACGTTGCATTGTTTGTACTTGGACGATAGTGTGTACTTGGAACAACTTGTCCCGTAGCTGCGTCAACGTTTGCAAAACTGTATAGGGAATCCTGAATAACGAAGTCATAACTTAACGTGTTATCCGAAGGATCATCGTCAGGAGTACCATTACCTAATGTTACGGTGTAGGTTAGGGTATAGCGTCCATTGGGATAGCTCGCTAACGAAAATTGAGGTAGGGTATTGGCTTGGGTTGGTTCGATATCCACGCTGTCTCCAGCGGTCAAATTAAGACCATTAACGGTATTGTTGTAAACCACGCTACCTGAAGGAGCGGTAACCGTAGCATTCAATTGAACCCCTGCTTGGGCTTGGTTTCCATAATTGTAAACGCGAGATCCTAAATCGAAGTTGAACTCTGTTCCGTTTTGAGAAAGGAAGGAAACTACCGCCCCTTGCTTAGGGATTAAGGTCGCCGCAGGAGTGATCCCCGCATCATTAGGGTTCAAGCCAATCTTGTTGCCTAAAAACATAACCACCGGACCATTTGCCATTTCTTGTACGATGTTCATTCCGTCAATAAAGTCTAACATCACCACAGGAATGGTTACATTGGCACCGTTTGCTCCAGGCCCCATGTTGATCCATTCTCCTGGGTTTCGGTTAACTATAATGACACCAACAGCCCCTGCGTTTTGAGCATTAAACGCTTTAGCGCCAAACTCACAATTGTTTCGGAAAACCACGGCAATTTTACCCGTTAGGTCATTAATAAGCGGATTACAACCCTCTTGAGCGATGGGATTTCCCTGTGCGTTGGTTCCGGGGGTACCGTCGTCAACCAACATTAGGGTGTCTTCCACCCACGTATTAGGAATTAAGAAATCTGGAGTACCCCAGCCTCCAGCAGGATCTGCCCAGGTGAAAGTGTAGTTTCCGGTAATAGCCGCCGGAGAAATACCCTTTACGATTACTTGGGAAGACGCATAAACGACAACAAACATCGCGCTTATGGAAAGTAACAGTTTTTTCATATAAATAAAGGTTTAGAATTTAACTTGGTCGAAAATACGAATATTTCTTAAATGACCAAAGTGTTATGCCATAATTAACAGCTATTTACACACGTAAATAACGGCATATACCAAGGCGGCTAGAAGGGCACTTACCGGAATGGTTAATATCCAGGCCCAAAGTAAATTGATGGTAACACCCCAACGAACCGCACTCAATCGCTTGGTAGCCCCAACACCGATGATTGAACCCGTGATGGTATGCGTCGTGGAAACAGGGATTCCAAAATTGGATACCGTAAATAAAGTTAAGGCACCAGCGGTTTCTGCACAAACGCCTTCAAGCGGGGTGACTTTGGTAATCCTTGACCCCATGGTTTTAACAATTTTCCATCCCCCCATGAGCGTTCCAAGGCCAATCATTAAATAGCATCCAAAGGCGATCCAAAAAGGCATCGTATCCGAATGCACTTTCGTTTTGACTTTAAATCCTTCTTTCAACGTGTTTTTATCATCCACTACCGGTTTGAAGGCAAAGGCATTGGAATAGGCCGTATTTAATTTATTTTTTTTAAAAATGAGCTCTTTCGTTTTTTGGTCATATAAGTCTTTCCCGTCCGTATACACTTCGATTTTATGCAAAGACTTCTTGATTTCAGTCATGCTGTGTTTAGGATGTGCCCCCTTGCTTTTCCCCGATTTATCAAAAACGGTTTTATGCGATGTGCCTTCAATGAAAGCACCGCCTGATTTATAGTAGTTGTCTCCTTTAATGGTAGCGACTTCAGGCTTATATTTTTCTAATTTACCCTCTTTTTTGTACTCTACTTGCATTAATTCTGTGATGGCAAAGTCTTTTTTTATCTGCTGCTCTTGCCCCTCCTTTCGTGCGTTGTTGCCATAGACCAATAGGGCAGCACAAATAATCCCCATTACCTTTTGGGAGTCAGCACCACCATGGCCCAAGGAAAAGGCTGCAGAGGAAAGGAGCTGAAGTTTTTTGTGCATTCCTGCCTCCCGTGCGGAAGAGGGACGGTTTTTAAACTTAACATGTTGGTAGGTATACGTTAGGATAAAGATTAAAATCATCCCCATGACGATGTACATCATGATGGGCTTAACATCCAAGTATTCAATCATATACAACATGAAAAACAAGGTGATTCCCGTAAGCAATACGATGACTCCTGTTTTTTTCCAAAAATTTCGGCTGATCGTAACAACCGTGATTAAATAGGAGATTAATCCACCAATGATGGGGGCAAGAAAAATAAAAAAGATAACGGTAAGGATTTCTTTTCCGGTAATAACACCAAAACCCTCTAGGAGCGAACCTTTGGCAATGGCAACGTGAGTAATCGCTGCCCCGGCAAATCCGCCGATGAGCGTGTGCGAGGAGGAGGAGGGGATGCCCAACCACCACGTGAGTAGATTCCAGATCGTGGCAGCGATCAAACCAGCGAAAATTACCCATAGATCAATAGCGCTGTTATCTACGGTTTTAGCTACGGTGTTCCCAACGCTCATGTCAAACACCCAGAATGCCATGACGTTGAAAAAGGCTGCCCAGATTACCGCTTGAATAGGGGTAAGTACCTTGGTCGAAACCACCGTTGCAATCGAGTTGGCGGCATCGTGAAACCCATTGACTAAATCGAACAACAAGGCAAGGCCAATGACGACAAGTAGAAGTGTAAACATGGGAATTAGGGATTAGGCGAATTTAACAACAATGGACTCAATCACGTTTCCGGCGTCCTCGCATTTGTCGGTAGCGGTTTCCATGACTTGATAAATTTCGCGTCGTTTGATGAGCTCTTTAGCATCGACATCCGATTCAAACAAGCGCTCGATACTCATGTCAAAAATGTTATCGGCACTGTTTTCAAGGCTATTGATTTTAATCACACACTCAATAATTTTTTGCGTGTTTTTTAAGTTTCTCAATTCTTTTACGGCTTGCTTCACAGCAATAACGGCCTCACCAATGGCTTCGGCTGTTTTTTGGATGCCTTGATCCTGAATGGGATCTATTTTATAGAAATTAATTTTCTTTCCAGCAGAAAAGATATAGTCAGCGATATCGTCTAAAGCGCTGGCTAAAGCATGAATGTCCTCTCGGTCAAACGGGGTAATGAAATTTCTCCCCAATTCCACAAAAATTCGATGGGTCACGTCATCGTTTTGATGCTCAATATCGTGCATTTCCTTTATCAGAACTTCGCGCTTGTTGTAGTCGGGTTCGTGAACTACTTGGATTAATTTTTCAGAAATCAATTGAAGGTTGTCGCTAGCCTCTTCGAAAAGGTTGAAAAAAACTTTGTCTTTGGGTAAAAAATAACTTAAAAAACCTGCCATACTGTTAAATAATAAAATGTAAACTCTCACCAAATGTAAAGAGGTCGATTCAATCCTTCAACCCTTTGGTGGATTGTTAACAAAATGGTAATATATGTTGTGCCTTCAGGTCTTGTTAATTCAAGGGTAAAGACGTTATGTGCCACGTATGGACGAGCCCTCAATGTTACTAAAATGTTACCGAAATTAAATGAAAGTTAAGATTGTGATATCAAGATGTTATCTTAATGTTAAGCGTATACATTTGTCGAACCAAACAAAAAATCTTTTCAATATGATTCGAGTTATATCCCTTACATTAATGTTTTTCTGTGTATTCAAGCTATCTTTTGTAGAAGGACAAAGTTCCCCAATTCAAGTTTTTACTAAACGTGAAAAAGGCATTGAATTAATCCAAAAGGACAGTCTATTTAGTCTTCAATTTCAATTCAGAATGCAGAATCGTGCAGGATACTTATCAAATTCGTTAGATGATTTAACACCGGAACAATTTGAGTTTAGGGTGAGAAGACTTCGAATGAGGTTTAAGGGTTTTGTTATTGATCCTAGAATAAACTATTACATTCAGCTCAGCTTTTCAAGAGGAGACATGGATTGGGATGATACCCAGGCATCTACTATCAACAACAGTCCAAATGTAGTCAGGGATGCAGTAATTTCATATCAAGTATCACCTAAATTTCAACTTTCCTTTGGTCAAACAAAACTTCCGGGTAACAGGCAACGGGTAATATCTTCGGGCAACTTACAGTTTGCTGATCGATCAATTGTTAACGCAACGTTCAATATCGATCGTGATTTTGGTTTTTTTGCTAACTACAGCACGAATTATTTTAATTTAAAAGGAGCCTTGACTTCAGGGGAAGGGCGAAATAGTTCAAAGTCCACCAAAGGGCTCAATTATACAGGGCGGTTAGAAGTCCTCCCCTTTGGAAAGTTCAGCCCTGGAAACGACGAATGCGAAGGTGACTTAGCTCGTGAATCAAAACCAAAAGTTGCATTGGCAGCTACGTATAATTTTAATGACGACGCATTAAGAACGGGGGGCACATTGGGTAATGATTTATATGCTCCTGTAGATCTAAGGAATATTCAGTTGGATGCTGTTTTTAAATACAAGGGTTTTTCTTTTTATCAAGAATATCTTTCACGATCGGCAAGCCAATCGATTACCGTGAACGACCAAGGTAAAACACGAAATGTTTATGTAGGATTTGGTGTTCTCTCTCAATGTAGCTATAATTTTAAGAATAATGTTGAGCTGGCGTTACGCTTGGCAACAGTAACTCCGAATAAAGCTGTTTACGATGATGCCCTTTTTCCTGCTGTGAATGAAAAAAGACAAGAACAGTGGCAATTTGGGATCACCAAATATCTATATGGACATCGATTAAAAGTTCAGGGTAATTTACTTTACCATCTTACAAAAGACCTGAAAAGTTCAACTAAGAAATCGCAGGTTGGGGCTATATTTCAAGTCGAACTTGGGATTTAATCCATTAGGCTGCCATTCAGCAATAAAACCTTCGTGTGAAAACTCCTATTGTGCTGCAGCAAATTTTTCTCCAACAACTCCCCAATCAATCACATTAAAAAAAGCGTTGATGTAATCAGGTCGACGGTTTTGGTAATTGAGGTAGTAGGCGTGTTCCCAAACATCTAACCCTAATATCGGCGTTCCCTTGCATCCTTCTCCCATGAGCGGATTGTCTTGGTTGGCCGTTGAACAAACCTCCAATTTGCCGTTGGTCGCACACAACCATGCCCATCCAGAACCAAAGCGCGTGGTTGCTGCTTTTGAAAAGAGGTCTTTGAACCCTTCAAAGGAGCCAAAATCCCGATTAATGGCCTCGGATAATGCGCCTGTGGGTTCTCCGCCTCCGTTCGGGCTCATTATTTCCCAAAACAAGTTGTGGTTCCAATAACCGCCTCCGTTGTTGCGCACCGCCGGTTTGTCCGAACAATTTTTTAAAATTTCTTCAATGCTTGCATTTTCAAGAGCCGTTCCAGCGATGGCGTTATTCAAATTCGTGGTATAGGCTTGGTGGTGCTTGGAATGATGAATCTCCATCGTACGAGCATCAATATGCGGTTCCAATGCACTGTAGGCATAAGCTAATGGTGGTAATTCAAAGGCCATGTTTTTGATGTTTAATTGTTTTTACAAAAATAAGCATAGCTTTTGTTTTCACACTACTTTTGTCCCTTTAACGTAAAAAAGAATGGTTTTGGCGTTATGGTCCAAACGGTGTTTCAATCCACGGGGCTCTTTGGTTTTTTACGTCACGGATTCTAATCCGATCCAAAGTATGCCGCTAATTATGAGCCTTGGTTAATCCTTACGTTATTGTAGCAAAATAGCTTTTGTACCACCAAATCCTTCAACCCTTAAAAGGTATTGCCCGGCAGCTTGCCCCCTCATATCTAACTCATTTAAGTCCGCACTAAATCTGCCCGACATGATCAGCCTACCGGTAATATCTTCTATAACCCACTGCCTACCTTTCATTACATTGGCAATTTTCGCGAATATGACGCCACGACCTGGAAGTGGATAAACACTGATATGGTGGATTAAGGTCTCTATTAAGCCTGCTCCCGAGCAATTTTCTACCGCTAAATTTAGGGTGGTTATCAGCTCACAGCCCCATTGGTTTGTTGAAGTGTCTAAATACACACCGGGCTGGGTGTAAATCGTTCCCGCAAATTGTACACTGTCTCCATCGCAAATAGTATCAAAAATGGTGCTTTGACTATTCGAATTAACCGTCAATTCCGTTATGATTGTGCTATCGCAACCGAACACCGTAAAGAAGGTGTCCGTATATGTTCCTCCTGTAGTGTAAGCGTTATTGCCTACCGTGTAGGACTCTCCATCGCAAATGCTCACTTGCTGGGTGGTTGTTCCTCCCGTCGGCAAGACAACTATCGTTGCGCTTTCAGAATCGTTGCCATCTTGATTTGCAACATTTAAGGTAATAACATATGTCCCAGGAGAATTAAAGCAAACGGAGGCAGAAGGATTACTTTGGCCACTTAGCGTACCCCCATTTGCAGTCCATTGCCAGTTGTTTGGATTGTTCGTTGATAAATCATTCAAACTGACGCAATTGCCCGTGCAAATTGAATCCGCACTCAAGGTAAAGGCGGCAATTGGCGGGAAGAGAGAAGGGAAGGAGTTAATGGGATAACACGAAAACTCAGAGGCGTTTTGACCAACAACCTGCAAAACGGACAGTGATTGGGTGATGGGTGTTGGTGCATTGAAAGTCCAATTGCCATTTCCTGCAGCAATAGTACTGCCAATGAAAAGATAACCTTGACAAGGGACGGCCTGATTGAAATAATAAAGTTCAACGCGCGCTCCGGCGTTGGCGGTTCCTGAAACGATAAACGGTAACGCAACGGATATGACGGTAGGCGATTGAATGTTTCCATTGGCTCCACCGGAATTATCGATTACTTCGTTGGCAGTATTTCCCCAAAATTGATTCCGACTCCATTCGTTATTTTGTCCTGTATTAAGAATGGCCTTTTGACAATAACCAATTTTATTAGCATTGGCAGATTGCGTAGAACTACCAACCAATGCGGTATTGGCATCTAGGCGAATACCGTTAGCAAGATTTACCATCGCAATAGGATTTCCACCAACTTGACATCCAATATAATTTCCTTGGATAGTAGCACTCGCGGTTTCTGTACGAATTCCAGTTCCATTCTGCCCTCCCGAGATAATGTTAGCGTAAATCGCCGAATCACCGCCAATTACTGCAGTGGTTCCCATGATGTGTATTCCCGGTTCATTCGACATGGAAAGGGTAGCGATGCCGTCGGTATTAATTTTATTCCCGCGAATCACGGTTGTTCCACTGCTGCCACTACCAACCTCTATGGCCCTCCGACCGTTGGTTGCCACTACCACATTTCCTTGCCCGAGTGTTGCATCTCCGCCAATTAGGCAATTGTTACATTCGTTAAATTGAATCGCCGAACTTGTGAAATACGACAATCCCTGAGCCATCAAAGAATTTGTTCCTATAAAGTTTCCTTGGATTGAGACATTATCGCAATTGTTGTTCAACTCAATGCCTTGATCTTTAGAGCAATTATAAATTTGGTTGTTTAGAATTTGTGTGTTGTCTGTAAAACGAAACATAATGCCTCTTCCGTGATAGTCCTTGATGATATTGGATTCTATTTTGGCATTGTTATAATTGTTTGCCCAACCCCCAATTTCAATAACCTGATCTACATTGTAGGTGTTTATTCCGTTGCCTTGACAGGTATTGTTCTTTAGGATCATACCGCCATAATTATTTCCACTGCTCGATTCGATATAAATCGTGTGTTGCCCACGGCAGTTGTTGATTACATTGTTGTAGATGGAGTCTCGGTTCGCTGTCGTTCCGTTGGTATTGATTAATTCGATGAATTTAGAAAAACTCCCGTTTAGGGTGTTATTTCGAATCGAAAATACAGCTGTATGGTTGGTGTAAGAAGAAATAACGTGTTCTCCTTTATTCATACCGCACGGAGTTGGGGCACAAACAGAGCTGTCGCCGTATCCAACTTGTGTAAAAGTATTGTTATAAATAGAAATTTTTCCATTCGCTCCTCCACTTGCGGAATTGTTAAACTCCACAACTTTACGGGCAACATTTGTGATGGTACAATTTGATAGACGGGTTAAACTTCCGCTGTTGACCTCGAAGGCGCGCTGAGAATCACCGTTATTATACCAGAAATCATGGACGGTACAAAAATCGACCTTGACATTGGTTCCACCCTGAACTCTGACCAAATTTTTATCTTGCATATAGGCACGGCACTGAGTAACCAGCAAATTATTTCCCCCATTCACACGAATAGAGGCATCGCCGTTTCCGTTAAAATAATTGGTGAAAGCAAGTCCCTTAATCTGGTTGTTGTTTCCGCCATCTAACTGAATGCAATCATCAATATTTGGCCATATAAAGGTGACCATATTGTTCGGATAAGAAAAACCAAGGGCCGTTGTTCCATCAATGGTTAAATTGTTGTGATTCAACGACGGTAGATCGGATAAGCACGTTATGGCACTGTTTGCTGCAATCGAAAAATTAATAATGGGGTTCTGATTCGCTGCACACGCATTCGCTGTAAGAATGGCTTGCCGGAAGGATCCTGGGCCTGAATCAGCGGTATTGCTAACAGTGACCGTACACTGCCCAAAGAAATAATAAGAGTTTAGAACGAGAATGAAAGCAGTAATTTTTAAATTCATAATTAGTTATTAATTCAATTTTAATAATTCAATCAACCATAAAGGTATGAATTAATTCAATCTGATTAAATCTATTATTTTCAAGTCCCTTTTGCACCTTTAACCTAAAAAAGAATATTCAAATTCAGGTTATTTACCGCTTCACTTTTGGCATTTTACCTTTTTTTTGATCAGGTGAATGTGCAGTTGACGATCGATGATGTGTCAGTTACCTTGAATAAATGGTATGCTCAGCCTAACGGTGATTCCATTTATTTGAATGAGATGAAATTTTACCTCATTCTTCCTTCAGATTCACTCGTTCTTGTTGATATTTCCGAACAAGCATCCCTGCATTTGCCATTTTTCCCCAAGGACGATGAAACCGTTTTGCTACGCATCGGCATGGACAGTGTCATGAACACTTGTGGGAGGCTCGACGGACCCTATGATCCGCTGCTGGGAATGTATTGGGATTGGAATACGGGATACACCCAGCTGAAATGCAAGGGGATAGCATGCCGTGCAGGTAAACAATATCCTTTCGAATACCATTTGGGCGGGTACCGTTCTCCACATGCAACTAACGTTCAACAATGGGTGCGTTTGAAGGAGGGCCAACCGTTGTTCATCCATTTAGAAAGCTTTTTACTCAATTTACCGGTTCAAACCCATCCAAAGATCATGCTTCCTGGCTCCATGGCGCATCAATTATTCATGAAGTTTACTGAAGGATTTGAATGAGAACAGCGTTTTTAATCGTTTTAAGCCTCGGATTGTACGCCCTTGCGTTGGTTGACCCTATGGATGAGGGCGATTTTTTTGTGCCACAAGGTTGGCCTAAACCGCGCTATAATTTCGAAAACAATCCCTTATCCCCGGAAGGATTTGAATTGGGCAGGAGTTTGTTTTACGACCCCATTCTTTCGAAAGACTCCACAGTTTCTTGTGCTTCCTGTCATTTACAGTACACCGCTTTTGCCCATGTGGATCACCCGACAAGCCATGGGGTAGATTCTAGGGTGGGAAAACGCAACGCACCAGGCTTAATGAACTTAGCATGGGCCCCCTATTTTCATTGGGATGGCGGGGTTCTCAGTTTGAACGGTCAAGCCGTCAATCCAATAACTCATCCCGATGAAATGGGTTCTGATTTGGCAACGGTATTGTTCAAACTTAAGCGCCAAAAAGACTATGCAGCTGCTTTTAGGAAAGTATTCGGTACAGAGGACATCAAAACCCAACATGTTCTCAAGGCGCTGGCCCAATTCACTGTTTCTTTGGTTTCTTACAACAGTAAATACGATCAAATGAAGCGTAATGAACTGGAATTCAATGAACAAGAGAAAAAAGGATACGCGCTATTCCAACAACATTGCAATCAATGCCATAAAGAGCCGTTGTTTACCAATTTTGAATTTAAGGCGAATGGAATTGGCGTGAATTCGGCGCTCGTTGATTCGGGC